>JAEULB010000089.1 GCA_016792585.1 Rhodospirillaceae bacterium | reverse complement strand
CGAGGCGACGACCGCGTCACCGTCGCGGGTCTTCGACGTGCTGAAGGATCTCAACCCGGCGCCCTACGGCGCGCTGATGAATCTCGGCGACGGCGAGTTCCTGGTCTCGGCCTCGCCCGAGATGTTCGTCCGCGTCGACGGGCGGCGCATCGAGACCTGCCCGATCTCGGGCACCATCGCGCGCGGGCGCGATGCGATCGGCGATGCCGGACAGATCCTGAAGCTGCTGAACTCGCAGAAGGACGCGGCCGAGCTCACGATGTGCACCGACGTCGACCGCAACGACAAGGCGCGCGTGTGCGAGCCCGGCACCGTGCGCGTGATCGGCCGGCGCCAGATCGAGATGTATTCGCGGCTGATCCACACGGTCGACCACGTCGAGGGTCATCTGCGCGAGGGTTACGACGCGCTCGACGGGTTCCTCACGCACGCCTGGGCGGTCACCGTCACCGGCGCGCCGAAGCTGTGGGCGATGCAGTTCCTGGAGGACCACGAGAAGTCGCCGCGCCGCTGGTACGGCGGCGCGATCGGCTGGATCGGCTTCAACGGCAACCTCAACACCGGCCTGACCTTGCGCACGATCCGCATGAAGGACGGGATTGCCGAGGTGCGCGCCGGCGCCACCTTGCTGTTCGACTCCGAGCCGGAGGCCGAGGACGCCGAGTGCAAGCTGAAGGCCTCCGCCATGCTGGCGGCGATCCGCCAGGCGAGCCAGGCGCCGAAGCCGAAGGCGGCTCAGGTCTCGAAGCCGCAGCCGGGCAAGGGCCTCGACGTGCTGCTGGTCGATCACGAGGACAGCTTCGTCCACATGCTGGCCGACTACATCCGCCAGACCGGCGCCTTGGTGACGACGCTCCGTCACGGCCTCGCGGCGGAAGCGATCTCGAAGTCGCCGCCCGACCTGGTCGTGCTGTCGCCGGGGCCGGGGCGTCCGTCGGACTTCGCGATGACCGCGACGCTGGACGCAGCCCTCGGCCGCAACGTTCCGATCTTCGGTGTGTGCCTGGGCTTGCAGGGTCTGGTCGAGCACTTCGGCGGTAGCCTGGGCCAGCTCGGCGAGCCGATGCACGGCAAGGCCTCGGTGGTGACGCCGGAGCCGGGCCGCTTCCTCGCCGGCTTGCCGGAGAAGTTCACCGTCGGCCGCTACCACTCGCTGTTCGCGAAGCCGGAGACGCTGCCGGCGCAGCTTCTGGTGAAGGCGAAGACCGAGGACGGCGTGATCATGGCGATCGAGCACAAGGATCTGCCGATCGCCGCGGTGCAGTTCCACCCGGAATCGATCCTGACGCTCGAGGACGGCATCGGCTTCAAGCTGATCAGCGAGATCGTGTCGCGGCTCGCCCGCCGCGAAGAGGCGAAGCGGACGGGGACGAGTGGATAGCTGAAGCGAGGTCGTAAAATCGAAACGAAGAGTGGCTAGCCGGGCTTCTTCTGCAGCACGGTGCGGATGCGCTCGGCGAGCGCGTCCTTCTTCACCGGCTTGACCAGGAAGGCGTCGACCTCGAGCTGGCGCGCGCGGTCGATGAACTCGGGCACCGCGTGGCTGGACAGCATGATCGTCGGGATGCGGTCGCCGCCGGTCCTGCCCTTGTCGCGGAGACGGGTGATCAGCTCGAAGCCGCCCATCGGCTCCATGTTGATGTCGCAGATCATCAGGCCCGGGGGCGTCTCGTCGCAGACCTTGAGAGCGGCGCCGCCGTCGGGCGCGGTCTGGACCGTGGTGAAGCCGATCTGGCGGAGCTGATTGGCGACCAGATCGCGCACGAAGTCGTTGTCGTCGACCACCAGGGCGGTAACCCCGGCGAATTCCGTCTGCGGCGAACTCGCCGCGCCGGCTGCAGCCATGTGCGCCTCCTTAAGGGTTTCCCAGCCGGTCGGCGCTCTTAAGCGGTGCCATGACAGCAGGTTACCATGCCGGTTCGACCCGGGACGAGGAGAAAGCTGAACGGATTTTCAGGGCGTTAGATCCGCTTCACCTCCGCCTCCACGCGTGCCAGCTCGGCGGCGAGCCCGGTCGAAAGCTGGCGCGCCTCGGACATGTCCACGCCCTTGGCCGCCTGCTCGATGCCGCTCGCGATCTCGGCGAGCGGGAAGGCGCCGGCCGAGCGCGCCGCACCCTTGATCGAGTGCGCCGACTTGCCGGCGGATGCCAGGTCGCCGGTCGCGAGCTGCGCGATCACCGCGCGCACCAGCTCGCGGCTGGAGCCCAGGAACGTCGCCAGCGTCGCCCGCGCCACGTCGTCGATCTCGCCGAACATCTCGATCAGGTGCGCGGTGTCGATCGGCGCGTTGGCGGCGAGCGCCTTGGCGCCCAGCTCTTCGCCGTGCGCCTCGGTCGCCGTCGTGGCGGCGGCCTTCGGCAGCCAGCGCTGGATCGTCTCGGCCAGCCGGCCGAGACGGACGGGCTTGCCGAGATAGTCGTCCATGCCGGCGGCAAGGCAGCGCTCGGCCTCGCCCTGCAGCACGTTGGCGGTCAGCGCCACGATCGGCACGCGCGAACGCCCGGTCAGGTGCTCGAGGTCGCGGATCTTCTGCGTCAGCTCGAAGCCGTCCATCACCGGCATGTGGCAGTCGGTGATGACCATGCCGTAGGGAACCGACGCATAGGCGTCGATGCCCTGGCGGCCGTCGACGACGATGTCGGCGGCGTAGCCCAGGCGCTCGAGCTGGCGGCGGACCAGCATCTGGTTGGTCGGGTTGTCCTCGGCGACCAGGATCAGCCGGCCTTCGGCCAGCGCCAGGTTGCGGTCGGCGGGGGCGCCGCGATCGACCGGCGCCTCGTCGGCCGAAGCCTCGTCGCCGTCGGCACGGCCGAGCGCGATCTCGACCGCGCGCAGCAGAACGGCGCGGCGCACCGGCTTGGTGAGATAGGCCTTGAAGCCCGCCTCCAGCGCGCGCCGGCGCTGGCCGCGGTCGTCATAGGCGGTCACCAGCACCATGCCGATGCTCGAAAGCGTCTTGCTCTCGGCGACCTGCTGGCGGAGCGCGAAGCCGTCGATGCCCGGCAGCTTGTAGTCGACCACCAGCACGTCCACCTTGGCGCCGCGTCCGCGCAGCCGCGACAGCGCCGCCTCGGCGGAATCGACCCACTCGACCTGGGCGCCCTCGGCGCCGAGATATCGCGCGAGCACCGTCCGCATGGTCGGGTCGTCCTCGACCACCAGCACCGAGACGCCGTCGAGCTGGCGGCGATGCGTCGTCTCGGCGGGCTCGGTCGGCAGCGGCAGCGTCACGGTGAAGGTCGAGCCGACGCCGAACTCGCTCTCGACCGAGATGTCGCCACCCATGTTCTCGGCCAGCCGCTTGCAGATCGAGAGGCCGAGGCCGGTGCCGCCGAACTTGCGCGTCGTCGAGTCGTCCGCCTGCATGAAGGCCTGGAACAGCCGCGCCCTGCCTTCGGGCGTCAGCCCGATGCCGGTATCGATGATTCGGAACAGCACGGTGCCGGGCAGGCCCGGCGCCGGCACGGTCTCGATCGTCACCTGCCCCTTCTCGGTGAACTTGATCGCGTTGCCGATCAGGTTGAACAGGATCTGGCGGAGCCGCACGGGATCGCCGCGGACGAGATCCGGCACGTTCGGATCGACGAAGGTCACCATCGCCAGCGCCTTCTTGCGCGCCGCGGCGGCCAGCGTCTCGGCGACGCCTTCGACCAGCGTGAGCAAGGCCAGCGGAACCTGCTCGACCTCGAGCTTGCCGGCCTCGATCTTCGAGAAGTCGAGGATGTCGTCGATGATCTTGAGCAGCGCCGAGGCGGACTCGCCGATCACCGCCGCCATCTCCTGCTGCTCGGAGGTGAGCTGCGACTGCTGCAGCAGCTCGAGCAGGCCGAGAACGCCGTTCATCGGCGTGCGGATCTCGTGGCTCATCGTGGCCAGGAAGCTCGACTTGGCGCGGCTTGCCTGCTCGGCGGCATCGCGCGTCTTGGTCAGCTCGTCCTGGTAGCGGCGACGCTCGGTCACGTCGTAGGCCCAGGTGACGAAGCTGTCCTCGCCGTCGATGGTCAGCCGCTGCCAGAGCATGTAGGCCCAGAAGCGGCTGTCGTCGTGGCGGCGGAACTCGATCTCGACGCCGGGGATGCGATCCTCCGACTTCATGCGCTCGATCAGCCCGGCCCGATCCTCGGGATTGACGTAGTAGTCGCGCGGATCGGCATCGAGCGAGCCGTCGCGCGAGAGTCCGTAGAGGTCGGCGAAAGCCTCGTTCACGAACAGGCGCTTGCCGGAGAAGGTTTGCAGCGAGACCGCGAGCGGGCTCGATTCGAGCAGCGAGCGTAGCCGGTTCTCGCTGTCCCGCAGGCGCTGCTCGGCCAGCTTGAGCTCGGTCACGTTGGTGTAGGTGCGCACGAAGCCGCCGCCAGGCATCGGCGAGGTGCGGATGTCGATGTACTCGCCGTCGGGCCGGTGATGCGTGTTCAGATGCGAAGACGTCAGCGACGCGATGTGCTCGCGATGCCGCTTGATGTACCCCTCGATCTGCTCCTTGGTCCTGAGGCCGTACTCGGTTGGGCCGAGGTGACGGATGATGTCGTCGTAGGTCTTGTTGCCGTCGAAGAACTCGGGCGGCAGATGCACGCCTTCGGCGAACAGCCGGTTCCACGCCACCATCTTGTGCTCGGCATCGAACATGGCGATGCCCTGGTCCATGTTCTCCAGGGTGGCGGTGAGGATCTCCGTCTGGTGCGCCAGCTGCTCGGCCTGGCGCTTGCGCTCGGTCAGGTCGAGCGTCCAGACCACCGTGCTGGCCTCGCCGCCGATTTCGATCTCCTGCCAGAACGACAGGCACCAGAACGGCGTGCCGTCCTTCCTCTTCTGGTGCAGCTCGATGCCGGCGACCTGGCCGTCGCGCTTCAGCCGCTCGATCAGCGGCGCGCGGTCCGCGGGGTTGACGTAGAAGTCGAGCGCGTTGGTCGCCATGACCTCGTCGGGGGTCAGGCCATAGAGCTCCGCATAGGCGCGATTGGTGAAGACGCGTCCGCCGTCGAGCTGGGAGATCGCGAAGCCGACCGGGCTCGACTGCAGGATGGTGCGGAGACGGTGCTCGCTCTCGGCGACCTTGAGCTCGGCCGCCTTGATCTCGGTCACGTCGGTGTATGTGCGGACGTAGCCGCCCGAAGCGATCGGCGTCGTCCGCGTCTCCAGCATCATGCCGTTGGGCTTGCGCCGCATGCTGACGCGCGGCGCCGTCGTCGCCAGGATCTTCGCGGTGCGGATGCGGGCGAGCTCCTCCAGGTCCTCGCCGTCGACGCCGGCCTCGGTCGGCCCGAGGTAGCGGACCAGGTCGGCATGGCTCGGGCGGCCCACCAGCAGCTCCTCGGGAATGCCGGCGAGCTCGCTGTAGCGGCGGTTCCAGGCGACCAGGCGGAGGTCGGCATCGTACATGGTGATGCCCTGGTCCATGTTGTTGAGGACCGCCTCCAGCACCGAGGTCTTGTTCGCCAGCTCTTCCGCCTGGCGCTTCTGGTCGGTCAGGTCGTAGGTCCAGGCGACCAGCGTGTCCTCGCCGCCGATCTCCAGGCGCTGCCAGAACGAGTAGGCCCAGAAGGCGGTGCCGTCGCGCCGGCGCTGCAGGATCTCGGCACCGGTAATGCGTCCCTCACGCCTGAGACGGGCGACCAGTTCCGTGCGGACGGCGTCGTCGACGTAGAACTCGGCGGCGTTCGCCCCGAACATCTCCTCCTGGCTCAGCCGGTAGAGATCCGCGAAGGCCTGGTTGATGAAGATCCGCTCGCCTTCGAAGCGGCTGATCGAGACGCCGACCGGGCTCGATTCGAGAATCGTGCGAAGGCGCAGCTCGCTTTCCGCCACCTTGCGCTCGGCCGCCTTGATCTCGGTGACGTCGGTGTAGGTTCGGACGAAGCCGCCGCCGGCGACCGGCGTGGTCCGCGTCTCCAGCATCATGCCGTTCGGCCGGCGCCGCACGCTGATGCGGGGCTGGGTGGTGGCGCGGAGCCGGGCGGCGTGCTCGTTCGCCAGCCTGTCCAGCGCCTCGCCTTCGACGCCGACCTCGGCCGGCCCGGACCTGCGGATGATGTCGGCGTGGCTCGGGTTGCTGGCGAGGAACTCCGGCGGCAGGTCGATCAGCTCGCTGAACTTGCGGTTCCATGCGACGACCCGGAGGTCGGAGTCGTACATGGTGATGCCCTGGTCCATGTTCTCGAGCACCGCTTCGAGCACGGCGGTCTTGCTCGACAGCTCGTCGGCGGCGCGCCGGCGGTCGGTCTGGTCGACCAGCCAGGCGACGATGCCGGGCTCGCCGTCGACCTGGAGCGGCTGCCAGAAGACCAGCACCCAGAAGATCGAGCCGTCGCGCCGCTTCAGCGGCACCTCGGCGCCGGAGACCTTGCCGGTACGGTGCAGCTCGTCGATCAGCCGGGCGCGGTCCGACGGATAGAGATAGAAGTCCGAGGTGCTGCCGCCGAGGGTCTCGCCGCTCGAGTATCCGTAGAGGTCGAAGATCGACTGGTTGCGGAAGACCGACCGGCCGGCCTCGGTCGAGATCGAGACGGCGATCGGGCTCGACTCCAGGATGGTGCGCAGCCGGTGCTCGCTCTCGCGCAGCCGCTTCTCCGCCTCCTTGAGCTCGGTCACCTCGTAGAACCAGCCGAGCGTGACGCGCTCGCCCTCGAACTCGATCTGATCGAGCGAGCTCGACACCCAGAGCGGACTGCCCTGCATGTCGACGCATTCGATCTCGATGTCGCGGACCTTGCCGTTCAGCTTGAGCTCGGCGATCACCGCCTCGCGGTCGCCGGGGTTGCGGTAGAAGTCGCGGACGTCGATCTTCTCGATCGGCTTCGTGGTCAGGCGGTTGATGTATTCGAGGTATCGGGCGTTCCAGAACTTCAGCGACCCGTCGCGCCGGGTCATGGTGACGCCGATCGGGCTCGATTCCAGCAGCGAGCGGATCTGCTGCTCGCGTTCGCGAACTTCGCGCTCGGCGCGCTTGAGATCCGAGACTTCATAGCCGGCGGTGACGATGTACGAGACTTCGCCGAGATCGCCGATGATCGGCACTTTGGTGGTGAGCCACTCCCGGCGCCGGCCCTGGGCGTCGATCAGCGTCTCCTCGTAGAAGCCGACGGTCTGGCCGGTCGCCAGGACCTCGCGGTCGCGGGTCTGGCTGCGCGCCGAATGCTCGCCGGCCTGGTTGTCCCATCCGGTCATGCCGATGACGTCGGTCACCTCGAACCCGAACAGGTCCGCCATGTAGTTGTTGATCATGCGGTAGCGGAGACCGCGGTCCTTGACGCTGATCGTCACCGGCACGGCGTCGATCACCGCCTGCAGCAGCTGCTCGCTCTCGCGCACCGCCTCGGCGGCGCGCCGCTGCTCGGTGACGTCGTAGCTGGTCGAGACGATGTGGGTGATCTTGCCGGTATCGTCCTTGATCGCGGTCTTCGCGGTCATCCAGTAGATCGGCCGGCCGTCGCGATCCTTACCGGTGAAGTTCTCCTCGTACACCATCTGGTGACCGGTCGCGATCGCCTGCAGGTCGCGCTCGGCCGCCTGCTCGGACTGCTCGGCGGTGCGGCCGGGCCAGACGGACTGGCCGATGATGTCCTTGGCATTCACGCCGAACATCCTCTCGGTCGCGCGATTCATCATCAGGTAGCGGCGGTCGCGGTCCTTCAGCACGACCGAGATCGGGATCGCGTCCAGGATGGCACTGAGCTGGCGCTCGCTCGCGCGCACGGACTCGTCGGCGCGAACCAGGTCGGTGATGTCGTAGCTCGCGGTCACCACGTGGGTGACGTTACCGTCGTCGTCCTTGATCGGGGTCTTCGAGGTGACCCAGTGGCGCGGCCGACCGTCCTCGTCGGTGCCGGCCTGCTCGCGATAGACCTGCGGTTCGCCGGTGGTGATCGCGACGACGTCGCGGTTCGCGGTCAGCGAGACGTTCTCGGCCTCGCGGCCGGGCCAGGAGGTGCGGCCCAGCAGCTCCTTCGCCTCGACGCCGACCAGCTCGGTCGTCGCCCGGTTGACCATCAGGTAGCGTCGGTCGCGGTCCTTCAGGTTGACCATGATCGGGATCGCGTCGATCACCGCATGCAGCATCTTCTCGCTGGCGCGGATCGCTTCCTCCGAGCGCACGCGCTCGGTGACGTCGGTGATCGTGCGGACCGAGCCGCCGCCGGGAAGCGCCGTGTTGCGGAACTCGAGCACGGTGCCGTTGGGCCGGCGTCGGCGATAGACCTTCGGCAGTCCGTGGGTGACCGGCTGGGCCAGCATCGCCTGCCAGTCGGCCGGCGAGTCGACCGGCGTCGGCTGGCCCTGGAACTCGCCGCGATCGGCGAGCAGCTTCGAGGTCTGCTGCAGGCTCGGCTTGGTGCGGAGATACTCCTCCGGCAGGTCGAGCAGCTCCGAGTAGCGCTGGTTGAATCCGACCATGCGGTCCTCGGCGTCGATGACGACGATGCCCTGGTCGATGTTGCGCATGATCTGGTCGAGCAGCTCCAGCTGCTCGGCCTGCGCCTCTTCCGCGCGCTTGCGGTCGGTGGTGTCGACATAGGTGCGAACGAAGCCGCCGCCCGGCAGCGGGATGCCTCGGACCTCGATCCACGTCTGATCGGGGCGCTTGCGCTCGAAGGTGAAGGACTTGTTCGGCGGCGGCACCTGCTTCATGCGCGCCTTCACCTTCTCGTCCTCGGTTTCGCCGGGGACGTTCGGGTGCTCGCCCGATCGAATCTGGTGGCGAACGATCTCGAACATCGACGGGTGAGTCGCGAGCAGGGAGTTGGGCAGCTTGAAGAGTTCGGCGTAACGTCGGTTCCAGGCGACCAGCCGGCTCTCCCGGTCGTGGACGGCGATCGCCTCGATCATATTGTCGAGCACGGCGGACAGCACCCGGCGCTCGGCGTCGGGGCGGCGGACGAACCCGGCGAAGGCGGAGAGGCCGGCCGCCAGGAGGGCCGCAAGCCCGATCCATTCCCCGGTCGAGGCCGCAGGCTTGGTCAGCGCGCTGAAGATCACGAAGCCGACGAAGGCGGCCAGGAAGGTCGATAGCGCTGCCCTGAGCGAATCGGTGGCCAGCGGCGCCGTAGCACGGACGATCGGACTCATTTTAGGCGACTCCCCGAGAGTGCCGCGAGGCTACCATTGGCGTTGCAGCGCAAGCCACTGGCGCAGAGGCCGCCGGCCGGGCTAAGAACGCTGAAGCTACGGACCAGAGCCCATGCCCCGCCTATTCGTCGCCCTGCCGCTGCCCGAGGACGTCCGCGAACGTCTCGGCCTGCTCGCGGGCGGTGTGCCGGGGGCCCGGTGGGTCGATCCCGAGAACCTGCACCTGACGTTAAGATTTATCGGCGAGGTCGACGGCGGCTGGGCCGAGGACGTCATCTCGGCCCTGGCTGGCGTCTCGGCCAAGCCGTTCGAGCTTTCCCTCGCCGGCGTCGGCCATTGGGGCACCAAGGAACGGGCGAACGTGATCTGGGCCGGCGTGGAAAAGAATCCAGGCCTCACTCATCTGCAGAGCAAGGTCGAGTCGGCGCTGGTGCGGCTCGGACTCGAGCCGGAAGGCCGCAAGTTCTCCCCGCACGTGACGCTCGCCCGCCTCTCGGGCAGCCCCGCCGCACGGGTGGCGAAGTTCATTGCCGACCACAACCTGTTCCGGCTGCCGCCGTTCCAGGTGACGGCGTTCACGCTGTTCTCGAGCTTCCTTTCCCGGGGCGGCGCCATCTACACCCCGGAAGTCGAGTATGCGCTCCTCGGCACTTGAGGAGCTCCGGCCGGACGCCGGCTCGCTGATCGTCGTTCTGACCGGCGCCGGCATCTCCAAGGAGTCCGGCCTCGACACCTTCCGCGACGCCGACGGCATCTGGTCGAAGGTGCGGATCGAGGACGTCGCGACATACGAGGCCTTCGTCCGCGACCCCCGGCGCGTGCATGCCTTCTACAACGAGCGCCGCCGCGGGCTTCTCGGCGCCAATATCCGGCCGAACGCCGCTCACCTGGCGCTGGCCAGGCTCGAGCGCGAATGGCCGGGCGAGGTGCTGGTGGTCACCCAGAACATCGACGACCTGCACGAGCGCGCCGGCACCACCAAGCTGATCCACATGCATGGCGAGCTGCTCAAGGCGGAGTGCGAGCATTGCCGCTCGATCCTCGTCTGGCGCGAGGACATGTCGCGCGACATGCGCTGCGACGTCTGCGGGCGGGCGGCGGGGCTGCGCCCCCATGTCGTCTGGTTCGGCGAGATGCCGCTGGAGATGGACAGGATCGGCGAGGCCCTCGATCGCTGCGGGCTGTTCGTCTCGATCGGCACCTCGGGCAACGTCTATCCGGCGGCGGGCTTCGTTTCGGAGACCCGGGCGCGCGGCACGCCGTCGGTCGAGCTCAATCTCGAGCCCTCGGAAGGCGCCAGCTCCTTCAGCCACGCGATCCGCGGACGTGCGAGCGAGATCGTGCCGGCCTTCGTCGACGATCTGCTGAAGCGATGACGCTGGATGGCCTGCTCGCCGAAATCCGCGCCTGCCGGATCTGCGAAGCGCATCTGCCGCTGGGACCGCGGCCGACGCTGCAGGCAGGTGCCGCGGCGCGGCTGCTGATCGTGGGCCAGGCGCCCGGGACCAAGGTCCATGCGACCGGAATCCCGTTCAACGACCCGTCGGGCGATCGCCTGCGCGACTGGCTCGGGATCGGCCGCGACGCGTTCTACGACCGGAGCAAGGTCGCGCTGGTGCCCCAGGGTTTCTGCTATCCCGGCAAGGGCAAGGGCGGCGATCTGCCGCCGCGCCCCGAATGCGCGCCGACTTGGCAGGCGAAGGTGCGCCGGCACATGCCGAGGATCGCGCTGACCTTGCTCGTCGGCCAGTACGCGCAGAGGCACTATCTCGGCGACCGCCGCAAGCCCACGCTGGCGGCGACCGCCGAGGCTTATGAAGACTACCTGCCCGAGTTCTGGCCGATCCCGCATCCGAGCCCGCGCAACCTGCTCTGGCTCAGGCGAAACCCGTGGTTCGAGCGCGATGTCGTGCCGGCGCTCCGGAAGAAGGTGAAGTCGCTGCTAGTGTGAAAGCAGGACCGGGATCTTCGCGTCCTTGAGCGCGGTCTCGGTGGCGCCGCCCAGCACCCATTCGCGGAAGCGCGAATGGCCATAGGCGCCCATCACCAGCAGGTCGGCGCCAACGGTATGCGCCTCCTCGAGCAGCATGTCGCCGATGTCACGCTTTTCGGAGCGGCGCTCGTGCACCTCGACCTTGAGGCCGTGGCGGCCGAGCGAACGCGCGAGCTCGGCGCCGATCGGCCTGCCCTCGGGCGGATCGACGACCAGCACCACCGGCTCGGTGCCTTCCATCAGCGGGAGCGCGTCGCGCACCGCATGGGTCGCTTCCCGGCTGCCGTTCCAGGCGATCAGCGCGCGCCTGGGCACCGCCGGGGTCGCGTCGTCGGGGAAGGCCAGCACCGGCGTCGCCGAGGTGAACACGAGCTCATGGGCGAGGTCGGGCGAGGCGATCACCAGATCGGAGTAGCGGGCGCGGACGCCGGCATGGCTCGCCTCGTTGCCTTCCTCGGCATGCCACTCGATGCCGATGCCGGCCTTCTTCGCTTCCGAGCGCACCATCGCCTCGACGGCGCTGGCCCGTTCCTCGGCCTCGCGCTGCTGGGCCTCGATCAGGGCCACGGGCATCTCGCCGCCGGGCGAGATCGCATAGGTGGTCAGCACCGGCTTCACGTGCAGCGCGGCGATCTGGGCGCCGTGGCGCTGTGCCAGCGCGATCGCTTCGGCGAGGCGGGCACGATCGCCGTCGCCGCCGGAGACCGCGACCAGGATGTGCTTGATGGTCATGACTGGCTCCTCTTCGGCTTCTCTCGAAAGAAGGTCTGGGGAGGCCCTTATGTTCCCTGGATACCGCGTTTCGGCGCCCAGGTTTGGTGCGGGGAGCCGGGTCCGGCTATAACCCACCTTAAGAAAAGTCGGCAGGGAGGATGAAATGTTCGACGCGACGCTGGCAGGCAGCCTGCCGAAGCCGTTCTGGCTCGCCGAGACCAACAAGCTGTGGCCGCAATGGAAGGTCGAAGGCCGCGACCTCGAGCTCGCCAAGCGCGATGCGACGCTTCTGTGGCTGAAGGCCCAGGAGGATGCCGGCCTCGACATCGTCTCCGACGGCGAGCAGTCGCGCCAGCATTTCGTCCACGGCTTCCTCGAATTCGTCGACGGCATCGACCGCGAGAACAAGGTCGAGATGGGCATCCGCAACAACCGCTACGCGGCGATGGTGCCGCAGGTGCGCGACAAGCTCAGTATGAAGGGCCGCGCGCATGCGACCGAGGCGAAGCTCGCCCGTGCGCACACGACGAGGAAGCTCAAGTTCACGCTGCCCGGCCCGATGACGATCGTCGACACCGTCGCCGACCGCTACTATGGCAACCGCGAGAAGATGGCGATGGCCTTCGCCGAGCTCCTGAACCAGGAGGCGCGCGCGCTCGAAGCCGATGGCGTCGACGTGATCCAGTTCGACGAGCCGGCCTTCAACGCCTTCACCGAGGAAGCCTCGACCTGGGGCATCGAATGCCTGCACCGGGCGACCGAGGGCCTGACCTGCACCACCTGCGTCCATATCTGCTACGGCTACGGCATCAAGCAGAACATCGACTGGAAGAAGACCCTCGGCGGCGAGTGGCGCCAGTACGAGTCCTTCTTCCCGGCGCTGGCCAGGAGCAAGATCAGCCAAGTCTCGCTCGAGTGCACGCACTCGCGCGTGCCGCCCGACCTGATGCGGTTGCTGGAAGGAAAAGACGTCCTCGTCGGCGTGATCGATGTCGCCTCCGATACGGTCGAGACGCCGGAGGAGGTCGCCGACACGATCGGCCTCGCGCTCAAGTTCGTGCCGAAGGAGCGGCTCCAGCCCTGCACCAACTGCGGCCTCGCCCCGATGGACCGCGAGATCGCGCTGAAGAAGCTGCAGGCGCTCGGCGCCGGCACCCGCCTCGCTCGTCAGCGCTACGCCTGAAGACACTTCACCCGGGATAACCAATGCGCATCGCCGTCCTGCATTTCTCGCACGAGACCGTCACCTTCCTTAACTCGGACACGACGGTCGACGACTTCATCTACCAGGGCTCGCCGGCGCGCGGGGAATCGCTGCTGCAGTCGCAGCCGACTTCCTATATCGGCGGCTTCGTCAAGGTCGCGCGCGAGTTCGAGGGCGTCGAGCTGGTCGGCATCGAGTCGCCGCTGTTCCCGAAGCGCGGCACCGCCTCCGGCTGGGTCACGACGGAAGCGTTCGAACGCTTCCTCGGCAAGATGATCTCGGAGCTCAAGGCGCAGGGGCCCTTCGACGGCGTCTACATGGCGGTGCATGGCGCGATGGCGGTCCGCGGCGTGGCGAAGCCCGAGGCCGAGATGGCGCGCCGCGTGCGTGCCGTGGTCGGCAGGAAGGCGGTCATCGTCGGCACCTTCGATCCGCACGCCAACGAGGACAAGGAGTTCCTCGAGGCCGCCGACATGGCCTTCTGCGTGAAGTATTTCCCGCACTACGACGAGCACCTGCAGGGTGAGCGTGCGGCGCGCATGCTGGTGCGCGCGATCCGCGGCGACTACAAGCCGGCGACGGTCACGATCAAGGTGCCGATCGCGACGCCGACGGTGATGCAGTGGACAGGCGCCTCGCCGTGGATGGACCTGGTGCAGCGGGCGCTGATCTGGGAGGCGCGCAAGCCCGATGCCTACGTCAACGTCATGTTCAGCTTCCCGTGGTCGGACGTCGTCGACTTCGGCATCACCATCCAGGCGATGACCAACGGCAATCCGGACCTGGCGAAGGAGATCGGCGACGACATCGCCGAGTTCGTCTGGCGCAAGCGCGCCGACCTGGTGAAGGCGGCGAAGATCTACCTGATGCCCGAAGGCGTGGCGCTGGCGAAGAAGGCCTGCGAGGCGAAAGAGACGCCGGTCGTGCTGGCCGACCACAGCGACCGCTCGGGTGCCGCGACCTGGCTGCTCGAGCAGGTGATCGGGCAGGGTTTGAAGAACACGCTGATCGTGACGCTGGCCGACGAGGAAGCCTGCGCCAAGATGGCGAGCGCCAAGGTCGGCGACGCGGTCGAGATCGCGGTCGGCGGCAAGCTCGACGAGTCCGCCGGCCAGCCGGTGCCGATCAAGGGCAAGGTCAGGCACGTGATCGAGACCCAGGGCCGCCGCAACGGACCGGGCCAGCGCTGGCTCGCGGTCGATATCGGCAACGGCAACACCGTGGTGCTGTCGCCCTATCTGGTGCAGATCATGGAGGTCGACACGCTGCGCGAGATCGGCCTCGATCCGGACTCCTACGACGTGATCGCGATCAAGTCGCGCGCGCACTTCCGCCGCGGCTTCGACGACAACGGCTGGGCCAAGACGATCCTGCTGGTCGAGCCGCTGGAACCCTTCCTCGGCACCGTCAGGCTCGAGGCGCTGCCCTACAAGCACGCCGACCTGAAGAAGTTCTATCCGTACGGAAATCCCCAGTTCCCGTAATCCTGGCACGGGGATTTCAGCCAGCGGTAACGGGATCTTCCGGTGACGGCGCCATTGCTTCGCAATGTCTGCCCCGATACAGTTTGAGTAGGGGAAAACCTCGAAAAACTAAGTTTCGGGTGGGGGAACATCGATCATGGTCAACGTCGTCCGTGTCGCCGTTGCGGCGATGCTGATCGCGGCCGTCAGCCCGGCGGCAGAGGCGCAGATCGCGGCCCCGCCCGGCGCCAAGGTCTATTTCATCGAGCCCGCCGACGGCGCCACGGTCAAAAGCCCGGTCAAGGTCAAGTTCGGTCTCTCCGGCATGGGCATCGCGCCCGCCCTCGTGGATTGGCCGAACACCGGCCATCACCACCTGCTGATCGACCGCGACGGCATCCCGCCCGGTTCGCTGATTCCGAACGACGCCCAGTCGGTTCATTTCGGCGGCGGCCAGACCGAGGCGGAGGTCACGCTCGCGCCCGGCAAGCACACGCTCATGCTCCAGATCGGCGACCATCAGCACATTCCGCATCTGCCGTCGATCGAGTCGCCCAAGATCACCATCACCGTCGTTCCGTAAGGGGTGCAGGCCATGACGGATTCCTCGATCGGCCTCGCCGCGACCGCGGCCGGGACCGCGCCCAAGCCGCGCTTCCTCGGCCGCCTCCGCGGCTTCCGCTGGACCATCGGCCGACGGCTGATCCTGGCGATGCTGATAACCGTCAGCCTCGGCGTCGTGGCGCTCGCCGCAGCGATGGTCAACGCCCAGCTCGATCGAGCCGTCGACCAGGCGATGCAGGATTCCGCGTTGTCTCATCGGCTGATGGCGACGGAAGCGGCTGCCGCCGTCCACCTGCACGAGACGGCATTCATGGACCGCCGGCTCTCGACATTCATCCAGACCTTCGAGAACACGCTCGCCCGGCTCGAGGCCTACGACAAGGACGGGAAGCGGATCTACACCTACGCCAACGCCAGCGGAGACGACATCGACCTGCAGCCGATGGTGACCCGCGAGAGGTCGCGGCTCGACGGCGCCGACACGGTGGTCACGCGCAACGGCACCCAGGTCCAGGTCGCGACCCGCGTCGTGCTCGGCGGGCAGCAGGTGGGCTACCTCGCTACCGGCTGGTCGCTCGAGGCGCTGGCGCAGTCGGTGCGCGAGGAGACGATCCGTCTCGCCCTCATCGTCGGCGGCTGCGTGCTCGTGGTCGTGTTCCTGATCCAGGCCGTCATGGCCCGCGGCTACGTCAGCCGCCCGATCCAGCGCATCACCGGCGTCATGAAGCAGCTCGCCGGCGGCGACCTCGAGGTCGAGGTGCCGGCGCTGACCTCGCGCGACGAGATCGGCGATATCGCGCGCGCCACTCAGGTGTTCCGCGAGAACGCGATCCGAACCCAGGCGCTGGTCGAGCAGGTGACCCAGAGCGCGCGCCAGGTCGCCGCCGCCACCAGCCAGGCGTCGAGCGCGGTCGGCCAGGTCTCCGACGGCTCGCAGACCCAGCTCGACGCGCTGCGCCAGGCCGCCGCCGCGCTCAGCCAGAGCGCGCAGGCGATCTCCAGCGTGGCGCAAGGCACGGTCGACGCGAGCCAGAAGGTTCGCAACGCCGCCGAGCGCGTCGGCGAGGGCCGCGAGCAGGTGCAGGCGATGGTCGAGGGCGTCGGCGAGATCGCCAAGTCCAGCGCCCAGATCGGCAAGATCACGGATGCGATCGCGCGCATCGCCAGCCAGACCAACATGCTGGCGCTCAATGCCGCGATCGAGGCGGCGCGCGCCGGCGAGCACGGCCGCGGCTTCGCCGTCGTCGCCGAGGAGGTGCGCAAGCTCGCCGAGCACACCGGCACGCTCGCCCAGGAGATCGCCGAGCTGACGCAGAAGGCGGCCAAGCAGGCCGAGACCGGCGTCGACCTCGCCGAGAAGGTCAAGAACAGCATGGCCAACGTCGCCGACGCGGTGCGTTCCAGCGACACGCTGATCGGCTCGATCGCGACCGCGATGGAAGAGCAGCAGGTCACGATCGGCGGCATCGACGTCAACGTCCGCGAGCTCACCCGCATCGGCCAGTCGAACGCGACCGCGGCGGAGGAGATCACCGCGACGATGCTCGAGCTCTCCAAGCTCGCCGAGCGCACGCGGCTGCAGGCCGACCAGTTCGCGGTGGGGCGCACCGCCTGATCCGGGCCGCGCCTTAGGCGGGCAGAACGACGATGGCGGGCATGCTGGGCACGATCGAGGAAACTCTCCGGGTGCTGCGGGAGACGATGGATGACCATCGCCGCAGCCTGGCCGGAGAGAGTCCGCCTCCGGTGCCGGCGGTTCCCGCCGCCGCGCCGCGCCGGCCCGCGCCGCGCTGGCTCGCCGAGGTCGGCGCCGAGCTCGAACGTGCGGCCGGCGTCCAGATGTCGGAGACGATCGCGCAGAAGCTCGAGCGCGTCTTCGCCGGATCCGACGACATGACGGTCGACGAATGGCTCCGCCGGGTCCGGCGTCCCGGGTCGCTGCATCCCGACCTGCAGCTCCTGATCGAGAGCCTGACGACCCACGAGACCTATTTCTTCCGCGACCTCGCGCAGCTGAAGCATCTCCGCAGCGCCATCCTTCCGCGGCTGATCGAGGACGCGAAGGCCTCCGGCCGTCGCCGGATTCGCCTCTGGTCGGCCGGATGCTCGACCGGCGAGGAGGCGTATTCGCTCGCGGTCGTGGCTCTGCTGGCGTTGCACGAAGCCGGCGAGGGCCTAATTGCGCAGGGCCGCGCGCGGCCGGTGCCTGGCTGGATGGTCGAAGTGCTCGGCACCGACATCTCCGGGCGCGCGCTCGACATCGCCACGGCCGGCGTCTACGGAACCGGCGCGCTCTCCTCGTTCCGCGAGGCGCCGCCGGAGCTGCTCGCCTACTTCCCCGAGACCGCCGACGGCAAGTCGCGCCAGGTCCATGACGATCTCCGCGAGATCGTGCGCTTCAAGCGCTTCAACCTGATCGAGACGCCGCTGCCGATCGCCGACTGCGACGTCGTCGCCTGCCGCAACGTGCTGATCTATCTGACCGCCGATTCCGTGCGACGGGTGCAGGCCGGCCTGCATCACGCGCTTCGTCCCGGCGGCTGTCTCCTTCTCGGGCCGACGGACTCGCTTGCCGAGCCGTTCCGCTTCGACTCGCATTGGATCGGCAGCGGCATCGTCCATAGCCGGAGGCCCGCCGCATGACCGGCATGGCCTCGGTGATGTTCGAGGTCGAGGGACGGCTCTGCGCCGTCGAGGCGAGCCGCGTGCACAGCGTCGGGGAGCTGCCTCCGGTCTCGGCCGTGCCCTTCGCGCCGATGGCGGTCGAGGGGCTGGTCGCGGTCGGCGGCACGATCATGCCGCTGCTCGACTTCGCCGCCTGGCTCGACGGAAGGCCGACCGACCGCACGGCCGAGAAGCGCGGCCAGATCCTGGTACTCGACACCGGATCCGGACGCATCGCCGCGCGTGTCGGGCGCGTGCACGCGCTGGTTCCAGACGGCGGCTTCGGCGAGCACGAGATCACGATCGTCGCCGCCGAGGAGATCCTCGTCGGTGCGCCGGCCGACGGAACCGGCGAGCCGGGTGCGGTCGGCGGGGCCGAAGACGCCGCACCGGAGACGGATCCGCGCACCGATCCCTATGTCGTCGTCGCCATCGGCAGCGAGCGCTACGGCATCCCGATCGACGCGGTCCGCGAGATCGCGCCGGGCAGCACGCTGTGGCCGATGCCGCAGGCGCCGGCAGCGCTGGTCGGGTTCACCTATCTCCGCGGCGTGCCGCTGGCCGTGGTCTCGCTGGCGGCCCTGCTCGGCGGCCGTGCGACGGGCTCCGGCATCCTGATCGTGCTCGCGCGCGACGGCGGCAGGCTCGCGCTGATCGTCGACCAGGTCATCGCCATCCGCCGCTTCCGCCTGGAGACCGAGTACAGCGAAGGCTATGTCGACGACGACGGTAGCGTGGTCATGCCGCTCGAGACCGACCGCCTGGTGCCGGAGGCGATCCGCGCGCGCTTCCGCGGCGAAGAGGACCAGGGCGCGGTCGCGGAGGCCGTGCCCGTGCGCCGGCTCGTCGCCTTCACCGTCGCGGGCGAGGCCTGCGCGCTGCCGGTCGATGAGGTCGAGCGCGTCATCGAGTATCGCCAGCAGATGCGCGTGCCGCCCGGCAGGCACAAGTTCACTGATGCGATCGAGGTCGGCGGCGCGGTCGTGCCGCTGATCGACGTGCGCCCGCAGATGCGCGCCGAAGAGCCCGCGACCGCACCGGGCGCCTGCCTGGTCACGCGTCTCGGCCGCCACGGCTATGCGCTGGCGATCGACCGGCTGGAGCGGCTGCTCACGGTTCCGGAGAAGGCGATCGAGGACATCGTCGGCGATCGCGGCCCGGTCGTCGGCATCGGTCGCATCGACGAGCGGCCCTTCTGGATCCTCTCGGCGCGGCGGCTGGTCGAGGCTGCCGCCGGGACGGCGGCGTCATGAGTGTCACCCCGACCCTGCCGCCCATCCGGGCGCTGGTCGTCGACGACTCCGGCTTCATGCGCATCGCACTGCGCAAGATCATCGAGGCCGACGGCGACATCCGCGTGATCGGCGAGGCCAAGAACGGCCGCGAGGCGATCCGGCTGGCACGCGAGCTCAAGCCCGACGTCATCACCATGGACATCGTGATGCCGGAGATGGACGGCATCGAGGCGACGCAGCGCATCGTCAAGGAAGTGAGCCCCGCGCCGCGCGTGATCATGGTCAGCGCCCAGACCCAGGAAGGCGCGGTCGCGACGCTGAAGGCGCTGCGCGCCGGCGCCGCCGACTTCATCTCGAAGTCGACCGCCTTCGCCGACACCGATCTCGGCCAGCTCGACGCCGAGCTTCGCGATCGCCTGCGCCAGTGGCGGACGGCGGCGACGCCGGCCGTTGCCGGACCGGTCCAGGTCCAGCCCGAGATCGCACCCGAGACCACCGCGTCGCCGGCCGACCTGATCGTGATCGCCGTCTCCACCGGCGGGCCGCTGGCGCTCCCGGTGCTCCTGGGCGCGATGGGCCCGATCGAGCCGCCGGTCGTGATCGCCCAGCACATGCCCGAGCTGTTCACGCGCAGCCTCGCCGATCATCTCGCGACCGAGCTCGGCCTCGCCGTCCGGGAAGGCGTCATGCACGGCCTCCTGCCGCCGCGGACGGTGACGATCCTTCCCGGCGGACAGGACGGCGTCGTCGCTTACGGCCGCGCCGGCAGCTTCGAGCTGAGGCCGACGACCGGCACCGGCTTCGTTCACCCCTCGGGCGACCTGCTGCTGCAATCGGCGGCGCTCACGGCCCGGAGCCCGGTCGCGGCAATCCTGACCGGCATGGGCAGCGATGGTGCCGCCGGCGCCGCCGCCTTCCGCCGCCGCGGCCGCCCGGTCCTGGTGCAGACGCCGGCGAGCTGCGCCGTCGCCGGGATGCCGTCGGCGGCGATCGCTGCCGGCGTCGCGACCCATGTCCTTGATCTTAAGGCGATGGGCATGAAGCTCGCGGCGCTGTCGCGCGGCCCCGCTCCGGGTCGGGAGTGAGCCCGTGGCGTCGCTCGACCAGTTCTGGGACGAGTTTCAGAGCGAGGCCGACGAGCATCTGACGGCGGCTGACCGGCTGATCGACCAGGCGCACGGCAATCCGCTCGGCGCCGACGAGGTCGCCGAGCTGTTCCGCGGCTTCCATTCGCTGAAGGGCCTCGCCCGCGCGATGGATCTCGAGGGCATGGAAGGCCTCGCCCATCGCGCCGAAAGTCTGCTGGGCCTGGTGCGCGATCACGGCGTGGCGCTCGACGCCGACCTGGTCCAGGGGCTGGCCATCGCCGTGGGGCAGCTCGGCCAGATGCTGCCCCAGGTCATCAGCACCCGCGAGAACGTGCCGGCGCCGGCGGAGCTTCTGGAAGAGCTCGATCGCCTGCAGGCCGAGCGCGGCGGACTCGCCGCCCCTCCCGCGCAGGCGCCGGCGGACGCGTCGGGCGGCAGCGGCGAGATGATCGCGCTTCTCGCCGAGCTGATGCGGGAGTTCCTGCCGCATGTGGCGCCGCTCGGCGCCCCGGTCGTGGAAAGCGAGTCGGCGCGCATCGCCGGCGACGCGGTGACGGCACTCCGCAATGCCGCCGAGGTCATGGAGATGCCCGAGCTCGGCGAGATCCTCGCCGGGCTTTCGGCCTTCGCCGAAGGCGCCGGTCCGGAGACGCTCGAGACCCGGATCGACTTTCTCGCGCG
>JAEULB010000086.1 GCA_016792585.1 Rhodospirillaceae bacterium | reverse complement strand
GCGGCCCTCGGGCCGCCCGCTCCTTCAACTCACGTCAGATCAGCCCTTGATCCAGACGTTGGACATGCGCGGGATGCGGAAGGGCTTGAAGTCCTCCACGTTGGCGCGCACGGCCTGCACCTTGGTCAGCGAACCGAAGGGCAGCGCCAGCACCTGATCGAGGATGCGGGCCTGACCCTTGGCGAACGCAGCCTTGCGCTCATCCAGCGTCTTGCCGTTGGTCAGCGCGGTGAAGTGCGTCATGAACTCTTCGTCCGGCTTGTTGTCCTTCGGCTTGTAGGTGTTGAACGGATGCGCGTGGAAGCGCAGCGCCGCAACGCCGCCGAGCGAGGTGTTGGTGCCGTAGCCTGTGAAGAAGAAGTTCCAGCCGTCGGTGGTGTTCTGCTGCTTCTGCACGGACGCCGGCCAGTCCATGACCAGGAGCTCGGCGTTGATGCCGACGGCCTTGAGCTGCTCGCTCATGACCAGGGCCGCCGTGTACATGTTCGAGTAGTCCTGGTTGGTGAGAAGGATGACCTTCTCGCCCTTGTAGCCGCCCTCGGCCAGAAGCTTCTTGGCCTTTTCCTTGTTCTTCTGGTTGTAGGTTTCCTTGCCGGCCTCGGTATAGAAGGCCTGGCCCGGATACTGGAAGCCGATGTTGAGCTTGTAAGCGCCGTCGGTCGCCGCCTCCATCAGCTCTTCCATGTCCATCGCCGCCTGGATCGCCTGCCGGACCTTCAGATTGTCGGTCGGCGGGAACGACAGGTTCGGCGTCGCAATCTGGACCCAGAAGTTGTTGAGCGGCTTCAGGACGATGTTCTTGTTGTCCTTGAGCCGCGACTGGGCTTTCGCGGGGATATCCTCGACGCCGTGGAACTCGCCGGTCTCGAGGCCAGCGACGCGGGCGCCGGCTTCGGTCACGATGCGCATGTTGACGGTGTCGACGCAGGCGACCTTGTAGCCGCCGAAGCCGTTGGTCGTCGGGAAGCGCTTGTCGGGGGTGTAGCCGTCATAGCGCTTGAGCCGGACATGGCTGTCGGCGACGAACTCGACGAACTCCCACGGGCCGGTGCCGACGGTCTTCAGCTGCATGGCCGCCGCGTCCGCGTTCTCGCGCGGCACGATGACGATCGGAACCGAGAACGAGCTCAGGTTCTCGAGGAATGTCGGCTGCGCCTGCTTCATCTTGAGGACGAAGGTGTCGGGCGCGGGCGCTTCCCACTTGTCGACGACATCGAGGATGCCGCGGTCGATGCCGACCTTCTTGTAGCGGTCGAAGGTCGCCATGACGTCGTCCGACGTCATCGGCTTGCCGTTGTGGAACTTCACGCCCTGGCGGAGCTTGAAGGTGTACATCATCCCGTCAGGCGCCTCGATGACGTCCTGGGCGAGTTCCGGGATCGGGTTCATGTTCTCGTCGCGGGTCATCAGCGACTCGAACATGTTCATCGCGACGTTACGGGTCGAGATGGTCGACGAGGTATGCTGGTCGAGGCTGTTGACCTTCGCTTCCTGGGCGAAGACCAGGTTGCCGCCGGTCTTGCCGCAGGCGAATTGCTGGGCCGAGGCCGGAGCCCCCGCCGCCAGCGCCAGGGCCGATACCGCCCCCAGCAATGCATGATGTGAAAGACGCATGATGCCTCCTAGCTCCTGTTCGGACGACAGAAAGACAGTCAAGTCGCTGTCTTGGATTTGATTTTCACTGAGCCTATCGAAGGTCCGGAGGCCTGTACAAGACGAAACTGGCCGCTGGCGAAAGCTTGAAGGCGGCCCTTCCTGGCGATAGTTAAGGCGCGACGTTAGAACTGCCGGCAGTCGGGACGCCGGACTTACAGGCCGGTGTCGTACAGAGTGGCGCGGTCGAGGATGGGTGGCCGAGTGGTTTAAGGCAGCAGTCTTGAAAACTGCCGAAGTCTCAATGGCTTCCGTGGGTTCGAATCCCACCCCATCCGCCACTCTCGATGGTTCTTCTCACACCACCTGATCTCCTTCGGGCGCGCGACATGAATCGCTACGTCTTCTTATCGCGTGTCGCGTTCAGCCACGGCCAGCGACGGCGTTGTCGGCGTCTCGTCGACCGCCTATAGAGTGCGCTCCGATTTTCGGCTGGAGACAGGTTCCTCATGGGTAGAATTCTCTCGCAACTCCCGAAGGGCGAGAATGTCGGGCTGGCCTTCTCCGGCGGCCTCGACACCTGCACGTCGCTCGCCTGGATGCGCGAGCGCGGCGCAATCCCCTACGCCTATACGGCAGACCTCGGCCAGCCGGACGAGGCCAACGTCCAGGACATCCCCGACGTCGCGATGAAGCACGGCGCCGAGAAGGCCCGCCTGGTCGATGCGCGCCAGCAGCTGGCGCATGAAGGCCTGGTCGCGATCGCCTGCGGCGCCTTCGACATCTCGACCGCCGGCAAGACCTACTTCAACACCACGCCGCTCGGCCGCGCCGTCACCGGCACGATGCTGGTCGACGCGATGAAGGCGGACGGCGTCAACATCTGGGGCGACGGCTCGACCCACAAGGGCAACGACATCGAACGCTTCTATCGCTACGGCCTGCTGCGCAACCCGGAACTCCGCATCTACAAGCCCTGGCTCGACCGCGCCTTCGTCGAGGAGCTCGGCGGCCGCGCGGAGATGAGCGCTTTTCTCAACAGCCGCGGCTTCGCCTACAAGATGAAGCCGGAGAAGGCGTACTCGACCGACTCCAACATGCTGGGCGCCACCCACGAGGCGAAGGAGCTGGAGCAGCTCGACTCCTCGATCCGCATCGTCGAGCCGATCATGGGCGTACGCTCGTGGGACCCGGCTGTCGAGGTCAAGGCGGAGACGGTCTCGATCCAGTACCACGAGGGCATGCCGGTCGCGATCAACGGCAAGGAATACAAGGACGCAGTCGAGCTGATGCTCGAGGCGAACAGGATCGGCGGACGCCACGGCCTCGGCATGTCCGACCAGATCGAGAACCGAATCATCGAGGCGAAGAGCCGCGGCATCTACGAGGCGCCCGGCATGGCGCTGCTGCACATCGCCTACGAGCGCCTGGTCTCGGGCATCCACAACCAGGGCACCCTCGACAACTACCGCACGCTCGGCCGCCGTCTCGGCCGGCTCCTCTACGAGGGCCGCTGGTTCGACCCGCAGTCGATGATGCTGCGCGACACGCTCAGGCGCTGGGTGGCGACGCCGATCACCGGCGAGGTGACTCTGGAGCTGCGCCGCGGCGACGACTACTCGCTGCTGAACACCACCAGCCCGAACCTGACCTACGCGCCGGAACGGCTGACCATGGAGAAGGGCCAGGGCGAGTTCACGCCCGAGGATCGCATCGGCCAGCTCACCATGCGCAACCTCGACATCGTGGATTCGCGCGACAAGCTCGAGATCTACGCCAATGTCGGGACGCTCGGCGTCGGCCTCGACAAGGGACCGAAGCTCCTCGAGTAGCGCTCGCCTCTAGCGCAGGAAGCGCTTCTCGGTCTCCTTCACCTGGTCCATACGCTGGAGGCGGAAGACCTCTTCGACCGAGACGATGTCGCCGTTGACCCGATGGATGCCGCCGTCGGCGAGGATGCGGGCGAAGACGTCCTTCATCGCGGTCACCGCGGCGCGTATCGCGTGGTTGCCGTAGATGACCATCCGGACCTTGCCCAGCGCCCTGATCCGCTCGGCGTTGAGCTCGGGATAGGCGGTCGGCACCAGCACGATCGGCGCCTTGCCGGCCCAGGCGCGCACGAAGCTTTCGACTTCCGCCGGCGTCTTCTGCTTGGAGTGGACCAGGATCATGTCGGCGCCGACTTCCTCGTAAGCCTGCGCCCGCTTCAGCGCCTCCTGCTCGCTCAGGCCCGCGATCAGCGCTTCGGTCCTGGCGATCACCAGGAAGTCCGGATCGATCCGCGTCGCCAACGCCGCGGCAATCTTCCCCTGGAACTCCTCGATGCGGACGAGATCCTGGCGACCGTCGGCGACGAGGCTCGTCACCTTGGGAAAGCTCTTGTCCTCGATCACCACGGCAGCGGCGCCGGCGCGCTCGTACTGCCGGATCGCATGGACGACGTTGACCGCATTGCCGAAGCCTGTGTCGATGTCGGCGACGATCGGCAGCGACGACTGCTCGGCCATCGCCCGCAACATCTCGAGGTGCTGGGTCATCGAGACCAGGCTGACATCCGCCAGCCCGTAGAGCGCCGAGAGCTCGAAGCCCGAGGCCCAGAGGCCGTCGAAGCCCGCCTCCTCCGCCAGGCGCGCCGAGAGCGGCGAATGCGCCGCCATCACATGCGCGAGCCCGGACGACGCCATCCGGTCGCGAAGTCGCCTTCCCTTGCTCATAGCGCCCAGGTCCGCCCGACCCGCTTCAGCCGGGCAAGCAGCGCATCCTGGCCCTTGAGATACGCGGCCGACTTGTTCGGCGTGTAGGCCGGCACCTGGCCCGAGCGGACCAGCTCTTCGAGGTATCCGAGCGTTTGGGTCTCGACCATCCGCGACGGATAGAGGCGCCCGTCGAGATGATCGTATTCGTGCTGGACCGTGCGCGCCTGCTTGCCGGCGACGAGACGCGTCGTGCGTTTGCCGTCGAGATCGACCGCCGTCAGCCTGATGCGTTTCCAGCGCGGCACCCGGCCGCGCATCGCCGGCATCGAGAGGCAGCCTTCCCAGTTGGTCCATTGCTCGTCGCCGACCGGCTCGATCTCCGGATTGACCAGGACGGTCATGCCGATCGGGCCGTCATCGGGCCAGTCGGTCACGCCGTTCGGACCCGTGAAGTAGATGACGACGCGCCTGGAGACGCCGATCTGCGGGGCCGCCAAGCCCCCGCCGCCGACTGCGTGCAGGCTGTCGATCATGTCGGCGACCAGGATCGCCACGTCGTCGGCGGTCGGATCGGCGACCGGCTCGGCGACCTTGGCCAGCACCGGATCGCCGGCGCGGACGATGGGACGAACGGCCATGAGAGATCTCCGTCTGAAGGACAGCGGACTATAGGCGAAGGAACGTTGACCGTGGTGGCGAGAGTGTGGTGCGGTCGCGCGTTCGATCGATGCCGTCCGGGGGCTGAGTGCAAGGGAAACGGCCGACCATTCTTGACGTCGCGGAGCGCGCCGGCGTTTCCGTCGGCACCGTTTCCAATGTGCTGAACGCGCCCGACTCGGTCGGCGAGGACAGGCGTGCGCGCGTCCTCAAGGCGATCGACATGCTGGGCTACTCGCAGAACCTGCTGGCGCACGGGCTTCGCAAGCGACGCTCCAACATGGTCGGGCTCTGCGTTCCGCACACCTCCAACGCCTATTTTTCGGCGCTGGTGAACGCCTTCGAGGAGATCGGTTCGGACCGCGGCTTCGAGCTCCTGCAGGTCTTGAGCCGGCGCGATTCCAGCCAGGAGCTCAAGCGCGTTTCGGCCCTGCTCAAGTACAAGATCGGCGGCCTGATCCTGATCCCCGGCCTGCACTCGGAGAAGACCTTCAAGCTGATCCAGCGCTCGGGCACGCCGGTCGTCGTCGTCGACCGGGTGGTGCGGAACGAGCGCGTCGACCTGGTCTCGTTCGACAATCGCGGCGCCATGCTCGAGGCCGCCGGGCGGCTGATCGCGCTCGGCCACCGGCGCATCCTGTTCATCGTCCGCCAGCGTGGGCTGCTGGTCGCGCAGCGCCGCATCGCCGGATTGAACGATGCGGCCGAGGCGGCAGCGGAGAAGGTCTCGACCGAGATCTTCGAGTGCGAGCACGACGAGGCCCTTCTGACCCGGCACCTGTCGGAGCGGTTGAGGAAGCCCAGGGCGCCGACCGCGATCATCGCCAGCAACAGCACGCTGGCGGCAATCGCGATCCGCGCCTTCGATACGCTCGGCATCGCCTGCCCGAACGAGGTCTCGCTGCTTGCCTTCGGCGAACCCGAATGGGCCGACCTGGTGACGCCCAGGCTCTCGGTGATCCGGCATCCGACCGAGCTGATGGCGAGGCGTGCCTGGGAGTTCCTGATCCGGCGCATGGACGACAAGGCCGACGGCATCCAGCGCGAGGAGATGAAAGCCGAGGTGATCTTCCGCGGATCGGTCCAGGCGGTCGGCGGAGCCGGCCCGACCAAGCGCCGCGCCCGGCACTCAACCTGAAATTGCTTGGCTCATCGCGCCGTCTCTGTTAACGATAACAGCGAAGATTCCAGGCGTCCTGAAGAGGCGGAATGGGCCGGATCCGGGTTTCGGTGGTGGGCGCCGGCTGGTACGCGGCCGAGAACCACATACCGGCATTGAAGGCGCGGGACGACGTGGCGCTCGATGGCGTCTGCCGGCTGGGCGCGGAGGCGCTCGAGCGGGTGCGCGGACATTTCGGCTTCGCCTTCGCCTCGGAGGATCACCGCGACGTCCTCGCCCGCCGGCCCGATGCGGTGATCGTGGCCTCTCCGCACGACCTCCACTACGTCCATGTCCGGGACGCGATCGAGGCCGGCTGCCACGTGCTCTGCGAGAAGCCGATGACCTTGGCTCCGGCCGAGGCCTGGGACCTGGTGCGGCGGGCGAAATCGAGCGGCCGCCATCTGCTGATCGCCAACGGCTATCACTACCTGCCGAAGCTCGACCGGCTGCGCAGCCTGATCCAGGGCGGCGCGGTCGGACGCATCGAGCATCTCGCCTGCAGCTTCGTCTCGGCGACTCGCCGTGTCTTCGACGGCGACGGGCTCGCGCGATGGAAGACTGCGTTCTTCAAGCCCGACATCGCGACATGGCAGGATCCGGCGAAAGGCGGCGGCTTCGCCTATGGCCAGCTCTCGCATTCGGTGGCGCTGTCGCTCTGGCTGACCGGCCTCGAGCCTAAGAGCGTCGGCGCGCGCGTCGCCCCCGGCGCGGTCGACCTCGTCGATGCCGCCAGCGTCGCCTTCGAGGGCGGTGCGCTCGGCACCTTCTCCGGTGCGGCCGGCATGCCCGAGGGCCAGCGCGCGATCCTCACGATTCAGCTCTCGGGCAGCGAGGGCGCGCTCGACCTCGCCGTCCATCGCGATCATGTCTCGATCCATCGCCACGACGGCAGGCCGCAGGGCGTCGACTTCGCGCCCGGCGACCTCGTCTATCGCTGCGACGGACCGGTCAACGCGCTGGTCGATCTCGCAGCGGGCAAAGGTGAGAACCTGTCGCCCGGCGAGACCGGTGCGGCGACGATCGACGTGATCGAGGCGATGCTGCGCTCGGCACGCGCCGGCGGCGCGCCGGTCGAGATCGCATCCCCCTCGCCTCTGCTGGCGCGCGCGTCGTGACCGCCGCCCTCCGCACCGTCAGCCTCGAGGACGTCGCCAAGGAGGCCGGCGTCTCGATCATGACCGTCTCGCGCGCCTTCCGCCGCCCGGAGGCGCTGTCGGAGGACACGCTGAGCCGCGTGCTGCAGGCGGCCGATGCGCTGGGATACGTGCCGAACCAGATCGCCAGCGGCCTTCGCTCGCGCAGGAGCCAGACGATCGCCTGCGTGATCCCGACGATCTCCTCGTCGGTCTATGCCAATGTCGTCCAGGGACTCTCGGACGCGATCACCGCCGACGGCTACTCGCTGGTGCTCGGCACCTCGAACTACGGCGTCGACGAGGAGCGGCGCGTGATGACCTCGCTGCTGGGCTACCGCCCGGAGGCGGTGGTGCTCGCCGGCGGCGACCATCGTCCGGAGCTGACGCGCCTGGTCACCCGCCTCAAGGCGCCGCTGGTCGAGATCTGGGAGCTGGTGCCGAAGCCGCTCGACATGAATGTCGGCTTCTCCAACCACGCCGCCGGTGCGGCGATCGTCGAGCACCTGATCCGGATGGGCTCGCGCCGCATCGCCCTGATGACGATCCGCGCCGAGCATGCCCGCGCCCGTGCCCGCCGCATCGCCTACGAAGCAGCCGCCGCCAGGCTCGGCCACGAGCCGATCGTCGTCACCTCCGAGCTCAGCATCGAAGGCGGGCGGCGCGGCATGGCGATGCTCCGCGCCCGGCATCCCGACGTCGACGGCGTCTTCTGCGTCTCGGACTCGATCGCCCTCGGCGCCATGCTGAAGGCGAACGAGATCGGCTGGAGCGTGCCCGACGAGATCGCGATCGCCGGCTTCGGCGACTTCGACATCGCCCGCCACATCCCGCCCGGCCTTACCACCGTGCGCGTGCCCGAGGCTCGCGTCGGCCAGGTCGCCGGCGAGATGATCATGAGCCGGCTGCTCCGCCGCCCCGAAGGCCCCTACACCGTCGATGTCGGCTTCGAGGTCGTCGCCCGCGGCAGCACCAATCGCAATCCGATGAAGAGAGTACGCCGGTGAAGATCAAGTCGGTCCAGGCTTTCGCGATCAAGAACGACATCGTCGGCGGCCCGCCGACGACCAGGCCGCGCCAGCCCGCCTGGCTGGCCGACGCCGAGGTCGCGGGGCCGATGTCGCGGTATCCGCGCTTCAAGAAGCTGCGCTCGACCTGGCGGCCGGAGTGGCCGTCGGTCGGCTGCGTCGTGATCGCCGACGACGGCAGCTTCGGCTTCGGCGCCACCCGCTACGGCACGCCGGTGATCTCGATCGTCAACGAGCATATCTGGCCGCTTCTGGTCGGCGAGCCCGCGATGGCGACCGAGCGGCTGTTCGACATGATGAGCCGGATCGTCTCTCCCTATGGGCCCGGCGGGCTCGGCGCCTACGCGATCAGCGCGGTCGACCTGGCGCTGTGGGACCTGAAGGGCAAGACGCTGAAGACGCCGGTCTACGAGCTGATCGGCGGGCCGGCCCATGACCGCATCAAGGTCTACGCCACCGGCAACGACACCGACTGGCACATGGAGCTGGGCTTCAAGGGCACCAAGCTCGCCTGCCCCTACGGCCCCGCCGACGGTCTCGACGCGCTCAACTGGAACGAGGACCTGGTCGGCGAGGCGCGCGAGCTGATCGGCAGGGACGTCGAGCTGATGCTCGACTGCTGGATGGCGCTCGACGTCGAGTTCACGGTGAGGCTCGCCGAGCGCCTTCGTCCCTACGCGCTCAAATGGATCGAGGACTGCCTGCTGCCCGAGAACCTCGACGGCCAGAATGAGCTTCGCCGCCGCCTGCCCTGGATGACGCTCGCGACCGGCGAGCACTGGTACTCGCCCTTCACCTTCGCCACGGCGGCAGCGCAGAAGAACACCGACATCTTCCAGCCCGACATCGCCTGGGTCGGCGGCCTGACCGCCTGCCTCAAGATCAACGCGCTGGCCGAGGCGGCCGGCATCCCGGTGATCCCGCATGCCGGCATGAACACGCCCTACGGCCAGCACTTCGGCTACGCGATGCCGAACGCGCCCTGGGGCGAGTACTTCCTGGGATCCCCGCCCGGCGTGCCGCTCGACGAGATGGCGGTGTTCCCGGGCGTCGCCTCGCCGAAGGACGGCACGCTCACGCCGTCGGATGCGCCCGGCTTCGGCATCGAGTTGACGCTGGACGGGATCGAGAAGCTGAAGGTGTGAGCCAAAAGCGCATCAACGCACGTCTTTGCTTTTGGCCAAAGGCAGACATTGGATCAGTGCAGGATGCAGACTCACGACGGCCAGAGGAATTCAAGACGATGAGTTCCTTTTGCCCTTGTCCTAAGACTTTTTAGGTTTAGGTGCCCGCGCTTTCCGCTTCGATCCATCCGAGATGACGATGTCTGATACGTCGATCACTGCGATCTCCACACGGGCCGCGTCGGCGCCCCCTGCTCCAAGCCGGTAGGCTATACTCCGCAGTCGTTCCACGACCTGCCGGAATGAGAGCATCGTCCCATTTTCGTCTTCCCATCCTCTTGGCCGAGCTTCCTGGTGGACGAGGATCAGGACTCCATGCCGATGGTCGCGTTGGCGCAAATATCGACCCGCAAGTTGTACCGTCAGGGCGTCTTCGAGCTGCCTAAGCGACCAACTCTCCGCCACCTTGATTTCGAGTGGTAAGCTGGCATTCGTGGCCTTGGATTGCAGTCGGATATCAGGCTCCTTTTCGTCGACGACGTGCGGCTCACGCTCCAAGGAGTATGCCCGCCCGCCCGCGCGTTCCATCGCCCACGCAATCCATTTCTGCATGTCTTCTTCTCTGGGCAGTCGCTTCACCGTCTTCCCTTGCGAGAAGCGATGATTGTGGAGGTCGTCATTCATCTCAGAAATGCGCGACAACGCCACGAGCTGAAGATCGCGCGGAGTACGGGGTGCCGAGTCGAATTCCTTCTCTAGTTCGTAAGCTTCCGTCGCCGGCCAACAATCGTGCTCCGCATCGGCAGAAGCACGGTCGTAGGCGAGCTTTCTGAGCCGATCGACGGGGATCTGAAGGTCAGCATCGTTCTCAATACGTTTAAGCGCCTCAAGGGTTTCACGACCAGGCGTCTCAAAAAGCTGCTTGAAGAGAGAGCTACGCGCATCCTCAGCGTGATCGCGAGGCCCCGGAGTGTAGACGCCGTCATGTTCGATGTCGTCCTCACGTCGGATGGTTCGGTATGCGATCCCCACCAGCCGCTCAAGTACAGGAAACGGCAATAGCTTCGGGTTCAATCCAGTACGAGACCATCGGCCTCCAAAGACCGCCGGAAGGACGTGCTCCGCAAGGTTCTTCTGGTCGGCGCGCGACAGGTTGTCGAGCCGAGAGGTGAGGGTCTCGATACCAGCTTCGGAATTGGTGCGCATCGCGAAAGCCAGATACTGGGCGGCGTCCTCCGCACTAGCTGACGTGGAGAAGCGAGCGAGCGCTATCTCGATCATTTCGGACGGAACAGTAATGTTGGGCATTGAGCGCCCGATCACGTCGAACGTCTTTTTCAGCGCCTCGCCGCCGATTTGCGCCTGGTCTGCGACGTACCTAAGTAGCTTGGGAGCTACGAGCGCGGCCACCTGGGCATCCGAATAGGCAACCTTGTCAAGGAAGCCGTGCTCGTTCGGATTGACCGCCAGGTGATCCATGCTCTCGCGCACGAAGACCTCGCTGACTTCGTTCGGCCAAACCTCAATGAGCTGAGAGAGCCAATGCGGAAAGCCGTTCAGTTCAAGCGTGGCGAGCTGAGCTGCCTTTGTGGCTTCCTCACTCGTTAGCTCGTAAGCCCAACGGGGGTCAGCCTTCGCATCGAGCGACACGCCGGCGATGCTCATGGAGTCTAGTTTCGACCCAATGTTGCGCTTAGTGGCCGGCCTGGAACTCGTCAGGGTCGGCTTATGCTTCCGCCAGAATTTGGCCAGCGCTGCAGTCGCTTCACGCGTGACCTCGGGGCCGAGCACAGCTGCGAGCGGGCCGAAGCTGTCGATTGCATACCCCGTCCGCTCCGGTGTGGCTGCGTACAGCAGCTCCCAGATGTAGAAAAGCCGGCGATCGACATTTCCCGGCTTTAGATTGGGTGGAGGTGCTCGCAGCTGCTCTGGATCAGCTTTGAGTTGATCGATGAACTCGTGCCAAGATTTTGTGCGCTTTCGCTCCTCACGTTCACGTTTCTTGGTGAGTCGATCCATCACCTTTCGATGCTCGATCTCATCTTCTGTGAGCTCCGGCGGCTTAGTCCAAGCGTCCAAATACTCCTTCAAATCCGGGTTTCTTTTAGCAGTGTCCTGGATTTGCGCCAGCAACTCGTCAGACTTACCGGTATCACGCCAAAGCGGCATCAGCGCGCTTAGTGCAAGGCGACGCTTCAGAGGCGTATCGCCCTGGCGCGCGTCTTCAAGCAACCAAGGGACGTCTTCTTCGCGTAGCCCAGGCGACCAGCCAACAAAGTCGAGCTGCCACATGTTGGTCAATCCGCCCCGTAGATGACGTGCGTGGTCCTTCAACTTCTCGACCGCATGCCATAGGCCAATCCTCCTGCGTTCGGGAAAGGCATGCAGGAGCGGCTGAAATTCCTGATCCTCGTATCGACGGCCACTAATGCGGTTGCCGCCAAGGCGCAGCGCCGCATCAACGACAATCGGATCGACGGCCTTGCGCGGGCTCTGCTTCAGGAAGGCTGTGGAGGCGGCTTGCAGCAGCGGCCGTAGCCGCGTCTCGATAGATTTGATGTTTTCGTCGGTGTCCTCTTCGCCTTCGTCGTCGGGCTTCTCGCCCATCATCTCGAGAAGCCCCTGCAGAAGGGATTTGAGGTCAGCTCGACTCCCTGAACGCTGGACTAGCGCCTTGCCGCGCCAACTAAAATGCTCCTCTCGCTCTCCCTTCGCGTTCAGCACGCGAATGAGGGACAGCAACTGTTTGACCGAAAGATAGCGCGGCCAAAGGATGTCGAGAGCCTCCCAAATCTCTGTTGCAGTTTTGGAGGCCGCGTTGTCGAGCACGTCCTTCGCTAAGGCTTTGAGGTCAGTGGGCTCGCCCACGACGCCGAGAGCTCGGATGCCGAGAACGAGTGTGGTGCGATCGGTGAACCCGCCTTTCAGGGCTTTTCGCGCAATGTTGGCAGCTTCTAGCAACCGCCCCGCATCGATCATGTTTAAGATCAGACGGCGGACTGCTGGCTGGTCGCCATGCTTCGTCCACCCCGCTTTCAAAGCTCGCACGATGTCGGGTTTGGAAAATCGACGAACGACCTCGGGGTCCAGTCGCTGGTATCTGGTGACGCCTGACGCCAACTCGTTGAAGGTAGCTTGCAGCGTATTCTGCCGGATTTCCGTGGACAGACTTGTTGGATCCCCGGCGGTCAGCAACAGAGATGGGTCGCGCCGGATCACCTCGCGGGCAACGCCATCATTCCACGCAGAGAGCCAGGCGGCCGTCTCCTTTGCCGAAGGCAGTACAATCGGCGTGCCGTCAGCATCACCGAACAGCAGATCGAAGACCCGAGACCGTGCCGCATTTCCGTCTAGTCGGCCGAGCAACCAGCGGGCAGCTAGGAAGCCTCGCACCACCCCTTCGTTGTCGTTGTGCAGTCTGACTTGCCCCAGCGAGGCGGGATCGAATACCGGGCGAGACAAGAGCATGGGCAAATGCTCAGGACGCCAATCCGGCAGGATATCCCTGAGCTTGAAGGCGTTCGACGCCTTCAAGACAAGCTCCGTGTCGGGTATCTCGATGCGGTCATTTCGACCGAATACCATCGTCGCCGCGATTCTCTCCAACGCCGCCATTCCCCGCTCGACGCCGATTTCGTCGCGAGAGCCGTGCTCGGGGTTCTCTTCTTGAAGACGCGCTTTTACGCTCGCCTCTAGCATTTCGGCGAACCGGCCGAACCGTTGGTTTTTTTGCCAATAGTCGACGAGCCACCCAAGATCCAAGGGGCGTTTAGCGAAATGCCAGAGATTGTCGCGGTCTATTGCGTTCATGAAATCGTCGAGCTGTTGCACGCCCTGCCCTTCGGCGAACAGCCGCACCTGTTCGCGGTCGAGCGGCGCCATGAGCACGACTAGTGGCTGCTCGGGCTTCTCGTCCCTCGGCTGGCGCTGGAAGTCGCTCCGGAGGATCTTTGTAAGCACCTCATCCGGCTCGGCGTGACCGGCATCTGTATGCTGCGCGATGGGAAGCAGTCCTTTAAGTCGCTGCAGGTCAGCCCGAAATTCCCAGCTTGTGTAGCGGCCCGAGATAACGATGCGCGCTCGCGGAAGACCTTTGCCTAGGCCGTCCCCGATCTTGCGAAGGGCATCGACAAACCTAATATGGTCAAGCTTGGCTTCATCGACGCTGTCGATGAAAAACCAGGCTGTCGCCTCGGAATTCCGCCACTCCTCTAACCGAGCGAGCGAATTGGCGTCCAATGCAACGTCCAAGCCCTCCTTGGCGACATTCTGCACAGTGGCGCGGAATGCGAACGCACCGCCGTCTGCAAGCTTCTTCGCGCGCGCTTCGAGTTCGCGAGACTTTCCACTCCCGGCTTCAGCGAGGAGGATTATGCGTTGATACTTAAGGAGTTCATCCCAATTGGCTTCGCCCGAGAAGCTGCGTTCAAACTGAACGAAGTCTTCGTCTGAAGGTTTCTCGTCGCGCCATTTGGAAAATTTTCGATTGAGGTCGACGTAGGGCATCGGAAAATTCTATCCGCCGCACCGCCAACCGCAACGCGATTGATAGTGCGGCAGCCGGCCCGCGAAGAAGATCGACCGTACCGCCTTTCCATGAGGAGGACCTCTGAACGCCCGCTCTGGGTCAGAAGCGGATCGAGACCTGCTGCCCTAGGCACGGACTCGAGACAGCGCTCCGTCGCTTCGCGTCTGGCTGCGCAGGTCGTCGAACGCGTCGCCGAGCCGGCCGAGCGCCTCGTTCAGCAACGGCCGCGGCATGGCGAAGTTGAGCCTCAGCCAGCCGGTGCCGCCGGGGCCGAACTGCTCGCCCGGGCTGGCGAAGATCCGCGCGCGGCTCTTCACGCGTTCCGCCACGTCCTCGGGCGCGAGGCCCGTGCCGGAAAAATCGACCCAGGCGAGGTAGGTCGAGTCGAGCCGCATCGGCCGCGCCCCGGGGATCATCTCCGCGATGCGCGCATCGAGCAGATCGCGATTGCCGGTGAGATAGGGAAGCAGCGCATCGAGCCAGGCCTCGCCGGTCCGCCAGGCCGCCTCGGTCGCGATCATGCCGAAGCTGCTGTAGGAGCTGAGCCCGCTCGCGGCGATCCGCTGGTCGAGCCGCTGCTTGAGCGCCGCGTTCGGCGTGACGCAGGCGCCGACATGGGCGCCGGCGAGATTGAACGTCTTGGTGGCGGCGAGGCAGGTGATGATGCGGTCGGCGAATTCCGGCGCCGCGGTGAGTGCCGGCACGTGCACGGCGCCGCCCAGCATGAGATCGCAATGGATCTCGTCGGACACCAGGATCAGGTCGTGCCTGGCGCAGAAGGCGGCAAGCGCCCGCGTCTCCTCAGCCGTCCAGACCGTGCCGCCGGGATTATGGGGATTGCAGTAGAACACCACCTTCGAGCGCGGCGTGAGCCTGGCCTCGAGCGCCGCCAGGTCCATGCGGTAGCGGCCGTCGGTCTCGATCATCCGGGCGTCGAGGATCTGCCGGCCGTTGGCCTGGATGATCTTCCGGAAGGCGTGATAGGCCGGCGGAAACAGCACCACCTCGTCGCCGGGCTCGGTGATCGCCTGCAGGATCAGGCCGAGGCCCGAGACGATGCCCGGCGTCTGGGAAACCCAGGCGGGATCCAGGGTCAGCCGGTGCCGGCGCTTCATCCAGTCGACCAGGGCCTGCGCCCAGCTGCCGGTATCGGCGTAGTAGCCGTGGGTCGCCCGCTTCACTTCCTCCATGAGCGCTTCGGTGACGCCGGCCGGCGCCGCGAAGTCCATGTCGGCCACCCACATCGGCAGCGCATCCGGCGCCTGGATGCCCGACAGCTTGGCGATCATGTCCCATTTGGTCGAGTGCGTGCCCCGGCGCTCGATGACGCGATCAAAGTCGAACATTCGGCACGGTCTCCGCTGGATGATGGGAAGCTTTCGCCGGGCCGAAATATGCCCTCCCGATCCGCACCGATGCAAACGCGGAGGCAGCCCGGCGCGCTTCAGGCGCGGTCAGGCCATCCGGGAATAGAAGGTGAAGTAGGCGTCGACCTGCGCCTTGTTCTCCGGCGGCAGGAAGACGAAGCGGCCGGCGATGTCGCTTCCGTCCTTCCGCACGATGACGACCTCGGCGGCGAAGGCGATGGCGAAGGGGTCCTGCCGGATGTTGAGGTTGACCACGCACTTGTCGCCGACGACGCGCGGGCCGGCGTAGGGACCGGCGAGGAATCCGTGCGCGCTCCAGTTCTTGAGCGAGTGGGGGACGCCGTCCACGGAAACGGTCGCGGTGTCCCGTGGCACATCGACGCGCAGGCCCCGGCGGCGATCGGCATCGTCCGGGCTCGGCCTGAAAAGCCGCTTCACGAACTCCAGCATCCAGCGAAGCCTAGACGCGAAAGCGCGAACAATCAAACCGAGACCCGACTCTTTCAGACGCGCGCCTGTTTTTGGCCGAGAAGCGCGACTGCCATGATGTATTTTTTATCATCCGGCTGATTTATTTTTTATCACCCGCGGACAGAACGAACATCCGCTCCAGCGGCTCGACGCGCGGGACGATGCCCTCGACGGTCTCCAGGATGTCGGCCATGTGCGCGCGCCAGCGCTGCCCGACCGGATGGTCGGGGATCCGGTCCATCGTGTGGTCGAGGCGCCGGACGATGAAGGCGAACAGCATGTTCGTGCCTGAGTGCAGGCCGATCTCGTAGTGCACGATGCCGGACGCGAGCAGAAGCTCGCGCATCTCCGGCCACAGCGCGTCATGGCGGCGCCGATACTCGGCTTCCATGCCGGGCTTCAGGCGGAGGACGAAGCTCAGAGTCTCGAAGCCGGCCTCGACAGCCCTCATCGCACGGCGGCGAACGCCTCGCGCGAGGCTGCGATCGTCCTCTCGATGTCCTGGTCCGAATGGACCAGCGAGACGTACATCTTGCCGCCGGGCGTGAGCAGGAAGCCGCGATCGATCATCTCGTGCGCCCAGCGCACCATCCTCTTCTTGTCGACGGTGGCGAGGTCGCGCGCCGTCCTCAAACTCCGGTTCTCGGCGATCAGCGGCGACAGGACCGGTCCTTCGCCCAGTGCCTGCACGGGCACGCCGGCGTTCCGGCCCGCTTCCTCCAGCCCTTCGCGCAGCCGTGCCCCGAGCGCACGCAGGCGCTCGTAGGTTCCGGGCCGCTTGAGGACGTTGAGGCAGGCAAGCCCTGCCGCGGCCGAGATCGGATTTCCGGTGAGCGTGCCGCCGAGATAGGAATAGGTCTCGGATGCCGGCCTGGTGTTGTCGGCAAGGCCCAGCAGGTCGCGGCGGCCGGCGATGGCCGAGAGCGGATATCCGCCGCCGATCGCCTTGGCGTAGCAGGCGAGATCCGGCGTCACGCCGTAAAGCTCCTGGGCACCGCCCCAGGCGAGACGGAATCCGGTGACGACCTCGTCGAAGATCAGGACGATGCCGTTCTTCGTCGCAAGCGCGCGCAGGCCTTCGAGGAATCCCGGCACCGGGCGCAGCACGCGCTGCAGCGGCTCCACCATGATCGCCGCGATCTCGGCGCCGCGTCCAGCGACGGCATCGCGGACCGCCTCCAGATCGTTGAAGGGAACGATCAGTACCTCGTCGGCCAGCACGCCTGCGAGACCGGCGGACTCGGGCACCGTCTCGTCCGAGTTCCGTCCCATCATGCGCGCCGACGTCATCTGCGCCACGTCGTGGCTGCCATGGAACCCGCCCTCGAACTTCAGCACCAGCTTGCGGCCGGTGGCGGCGCGCGCAAGGCGGAGTGCGGCGAAGGTCGCCTCCGAGCCGGTCGACTGATAGCGGAGAGCCTCGGCGCAGGGGACCGCATCGACGATCGTCTCGGCCAGCTCGATCGCCGGCCGGTTGAGCGCATAGAAGCTCGATCCCAGCGCCGCCTGCTTCTGCACGGCGGCCACGATCTCGGGATGCGCGTGACCGAGAAGCAGCGGACCGCTCGAGAGCAGGTAGTCGACATAGGACTTGCCGTCGGCATCGACGACCGTCGAGCCCTGCCCGCTCTCGATGACCACGCGCTGCTTCTCGGGCAGCGTGAAGACGCCGAGGGCGGCGCCGGGAATGGCCTTTTCGGCGCGTTCGAGCAGGGAGGCCTGGGCTGTCATGGGTCCGCTCTCGGAAAATCTGCGATCCAGGGCGGATGCTAGCCTTTGACGCCGCCTTGCGCG
>JAEULB010000053.1 GCA_016792585.1 Rhodospirillaceae bacterium | reverse complement strand
ATTTCCCCTGGAACCAGGTCGAGCGCGAAGCCATGAACCGGAGCTTACGGGAGGATTGAGGCGCGGATACGGCGGCGCGCGTCGGCCTGGAGCTGGGCCTTGGCACGTGCGTTCGCAAGCTTGACGTCGCGACGGTCGATGACCAGCGACATCAGCGCCTCCAGCCGCTCGACGCGATAGATCTCGCGGCCCGCCAGCGCCGTGTCGCATTCGGACTCGGGCGTCTTGATGCCGGAAGGCGCATAGGCGCTCATCGAGATCACGAAATCGGCCTGGTCGTTGTCCGAAGTGACCTCGAAGTTGGGGGGGAAATAGTAGCTCGCCGGCGCCTTCGGTCCGCAGATGCGGACCTTGAAGGTGCGGGCCTCGAACTCGTCGCCGTAGTCGTTTCGGAGCTTGTCGGTCAGGCCGCGCACCGCCTCGGCGTAGGAGTTGCCCCAGTAGTCGAGCTTGAACAGCCCCTCGGCGCCGTCGGTGCCGCCGATGAGCGCGTTGTAATAGACGTATTCGTTGGGATGCAGGCGCGCGAGCATGGTCACGTGCCAGGCGCCGTAGAGCGCCAGCGAGGCGAAGACCGCGGCGCGCCAGGGCTTCGGCTGCAGCCATTCGATCAGGCGCTGAAAGCCGTATCCGGCGACGACGCAGATCGGCGGCATCACGAACAGGAAATGTCGCATGCCGTCGAACAGCGTGACGCGGACGGCGATCGCGTAGACCACCGGGAAGATCGCGGCGAAGCCGATCAGGAGCGCCGGCAGGAACCGGGCCATCCGCTCGAACCGCCCGCCCTGGCCGGTCGTCATCGAGCGGCCGAACACGAACAGCGCCAGCGCCAGCGCACCGAAGAACAGCGCCCCCACCAGCTCCGGCACCTTCAGCAGCAGATGCGTCGGAAGATAGATCCAGGGCAGCTGGTCGGCGTCGTAGTAGCCGCCGGCGAACAGCGTCTTCCACGGATAGGTGTGGTGCGAGAACTCGGTCAGCGCCAGATACGGGTACAGCAGCGGATCCTGCTGGGCCCAGGGCCAGCCGGCCAGCATCACCGGATAGATCACCACCAGAGCCGGGAGCGCGATGCGCCAGATGCTGTCGACGGCACCGAGAAGGAAAGTCCTGATCGAACGCTCGGCGATCGCGTGGAACAGCACCCACAGGCCGACGCCGAGAGCGAGATAGCCGAAGACGATGAAGCCGCCGACGCGCACGCCGGTCGCGAGGCCGGTGGCGAGACCGAACAGCAGCACGTCTTGCCAGGCCGGCTTCGGCATGCCCTGGACGATCCGGACGGCGTAGTAAGTCGCCCAGATCATGCCGGCGGCGAACGGCACGTCCTTCGGATTGTTGAACGAGTGGCCATAATAGGTCGGCGCGACCGCGATGAAGAGCAGCGCCCAGAACGCGACCTTCGGGCCGCCGACGGCGCGCGCCAGCTTCCAGGTGCCGATCAGGCCGATCAGGCCGACGGTGATGTTCAGCGCGTGGCGCGTCTCATAGAGCCCGAGCGGCGAGACCCGCGCCAGGACGTCGGCGAAGGCGTCGAACGCGGCGCCATAGAGGTAGAGGTTCCACCAGGAAAGGGCGCGGAGATCGGTGAAGCCGGAGGCGTAGTACTCGACGACGAGGTTGCCGTAGTAGGCATGCACGTCCTCGTCCCAGGTAACGCCATAGTCGGCGACGGTGAAGGTCCAGATGGCGGCAACCGCCGCGAGCAGCAGCATTGCCGCCCGGTCGGGGTCCAGCACACGCAGAGAGCGAAAGAGCTCTCTCCCCCACGCCACCACACGTATGCCGTCGCTCACCGTGTGCCTGCCGCCTGATTCGCCTAGGAAATCCCCAGGACTCGGGTTGTACCTGCGAATGGTAAAATGTCAATTAATCCCAGCCAAATCACGGCCGGATTGGGGCGTCACGATGACGGATGGGTCACCTGATGTAACTGGTTGACCGCCGGCCGCTCGATCACCCTGGAAGCGCCGTCCGGCCATACCACCGCGATCCGGTCGACCTGGCGGAACGGACCGAGACCGAAATGGGCGACCGGCTCCATCTGGCAGAGGTAGCCCGAGCCGGCGTCGATCGAGCGGACCTGCCGGGCCCCGCCGATGTCGAGGGTCACGACCGCGCCCCGGGCCGGAGCCCCGAAGCGGGTCAGCGGCAGGACCCTGAGGAAGTTCGGATGGGCCGCCGCCGGACGGAAAAGGCCGAGGCGCTGGACCCCGGACTCGCCCCGGGCGATCAGCAGCTCGAGGCAACCGTCGCCATCGAAGTCGCCGACCGCCGCCCCGGTGCCGAGCCCGCGCGGGTCCTCGGCGGCGCCAAGCGGCATCTGCACCCAGCCGCCGTCGAGCGGTTTGAACAGCCGGTTGGGCTGGCCGATGTTGTTGAAGAAGATCTCGACCAAGCCGTCGTTGTCGAAGTCGGCGGCGATCACGGTGCGGACCCTGGAGGGCATCGCCAGCTCGGTCGTCGCCGCGTCGCGAAATCCCTTCCGGTCGCGAAGGAACAGCCGGTGCGGCCCTTCCCAGTTGCCGTAGACGAGATCGAGCCGGCCGTCGCCATCGAAGTCGGCCAGCGCCAGGCCCCGCCCGTGCTCGCCCGGATCGGCGATGCCGGCCTCGGCTGCGACATCGCGGAAGGTGCCATCGCCCTGGTTGGCGAAGAGGAAGTTGGCGCCGTGCTCGTTGACCGCGACGATGTCCATCCGCTGGGTAAACAACGGCCCGCAGGCAAGCCCGCGCCCGCCGGTGGTCGCAGCGATGCCGGCGGCGGCGGCCGCGTCGATCAGCTTCCCTTGCGCAAGCTCATAGAGCCGGAAGGGACCGCCGTAGTTGGCGACGACGAAGCCGTACTTGCCGGTGCCGAGGCGGTCGACCACCGCGACCGAGCGGCCGGCAACCTGGTTCGCCACCTGCCGGTGGTCGGGCACCTGGAAGAGATCGAGCCAGTGCTTGTCGAAGGAGGCGAACATCCGGTCGCCGAGTTCCTTCGGCCCGGCGAAGGTGTCGGCGTTCAGGATGTAGACCTCTTCGCGCCCGTCGCCGTCGATGTCGCCGGCGGCGACACCGATCGCCTGTCGGTCGGGATCGGCGAGCGCGCGGTCGGTTACGTCCTCGAAGCCCCGCCCCGTCCACTTCAGCACCTGGTTGGGGCCCGAGTATCCGGCGACCACGGCCTCGAACGCGCCATCGCCGTCGACGTCGGTGACGGCGATGCCGTAGCGGAGAGCGGGCGGATTGTCGAAGAGCTCGGCCGAGGCGTCCTTGAACATGCGGACGCGAGACTAGCAGAGATTGTGCCGCGCTACGGAACCGCCTGTCCCGCGTAGATCCCGGTCACGCGCTCATCGTCGACGGCGACAGCGCCGTTGACGATCACGTAAGGAATGCCGATCGGGAACTGCTTCGGCTCGCGATACGTCGCGGTGTCGTTGACCTTGGCTTCGTCGAAGACGACGAGGTCGGCGAACCAGCCCTTTTCTATCCGTCCGCGATGGGTGAGCCCGAAGCGGCACGCCGGCCGGTCGGTCATCCGGTGGATCATCGCCTCGAGCGTCAGGTTCCCGACCTCGCGGCGAAGCCTGCCCAAAAAACGCGGGAACGCGCCGAAGCATCGCGGATGCGGGTGGTTGCCCGCCGGGGTGATGTCGCTGCAGACCATGTAGTCCTCGCGCGCCAGCAGCTCCATGAAGTCGCGGCCGAGCTGCGCCCACACTTCCTGGCTTTCCGGCGGCTCGGCGAGGTAACCGACCTTGAGGTTCTGTTCCAGCAGGAGTTCCAGCAGCACCTCGCCGCGCGAGCGGCCGCGCTTGGCGGCGATGTCGCGCAGCAGCGTTCCTTCGAGCTCCGGCGCGTTCGGCATGTAGGAGAACACGATGGTCGCGAGCCGGTCCGCGTCGCTGGCGTCCATGCCGGCGGCGATCGCGCGCCGCTGCGCCGGATCGCGAAGCCGTTTCAGGATCTCGACCGGACCGCCCTCCTGCGCATCGTCGGGCAGGTAGGAGATCGCGATCGAGCTTCCCGTCGGATAGGGATAGATGTCGAAGGTGACGTCGTGATCCGCGGTCCGCGCCGCGTCGATCGGCGCCATGATCTTGTCGATCCGCCCGGCCGTCTGCTCGTTGGTCCGGTAATGCGCGAAGTGCAGCTTGGCGCCGGAGCGCCGCGCCGCCTCCATGCCTTCGCTGACGCCGTGCTTGTTGAAGGCGCGCGATGCGACCTGCGGCGAGCGCGGCTCGCACATGTAGACCTTGTCGGCGGCGCGCACCTCGCGGCAGAGCTCGGCGATCTCGTCGGTGTCGCCCCAGGGGCCTGGGTAGTAGCGCCCGCCGGTGGTGAAGCCGACCGCGCCCTGCTCCAGCCCCTCGCGCACCATGCGCCTGGCCGCGTCCAGCGCATCGCCGCGAAGCGGCTTGTCGTGGAATCCGAGCGCCTGGAGGCGCACGGTCGCATGCGGCACGAAATACGCCGTGTTGACCGAGACGCGCTTGTGATAGTGGCCGCGGAAGGCGGAGACGCTGCTCATGTCGAGGTCTTCCGGCGGATCGCCGAGAAGCCCGCCGAGCCAGTGCCTGTAGGTCTTGAAGTTGTAGGCGGACAGCGGCGCGTACGACATGCCGTCGATGCCGAGGAACTCTGTGGTGATGCCCTGGCGGATGCCGTTGGCATGCTGCGGGTCGACCAGCAGCGCGCCTTCGGAATGCGTGTGGGTATCGATGAAGCCGGGCGAGACGGTCTTGCCGGTCGCGTCGATCCGGCGCGCAGCCTCGGCCTTCGAGAGATTGCCGACCGCTTCGATGCGCTCGCCCTTGATGCCGACGTCGCCCCGGTAGCCGGCCTTGCCGGTTCCGTCGACGATCGTGCCGCCGGCGATCACCAGATCGAACATGCTGAGCTCCGTTTCGTGACGCGCGCCCGGTCGTTTGACCTGATGTGACGCGCATCCTAGCGTTCACCTACTTGCTTCGCCAGTTCGCCCGCCGCTGCCGCGCCGAAAATGGCTTCAAAGCAGTCGGTCGAACGGTTCTCATGTCCGAACAGGAGACGGAGATCCATGACCCGCACACATCGCAAGAGTTGCATGACCCTCGCCGCAGTCGCTCTCGCCGGGGCGATCGGCTTCGGTGCCACGGCATCGGCGCAGACGCTGAGGGCCGTCGTCAACGGCGACCTGAAGGCGCTCGATCCGATCTGGACCACCGACCAGATCACCGGCACCCACGCCTTCATGATCTACGACCAGCTGTTCTCCGAGGACAGCAACCTCAAGCCTCATCCGCAGATGGCCGAGAGCTGGAACGCCAGCGCCGATGGCATGACGTGGCGGATCACGTTGCGCCCCGGCCTCAAATGGCACGACGGCACGCCGGTGACCGCGAAGGACGTGGCGCCGTCGATCAAGCGCTGGGGCTCGCGCATCGCCGCCGGCCAGAGCCTGATGTCGCGCGTCGCCGAAGTGAACGCGGTCGACGACAGGACGGTCGAGATCAAGCTCAAGGAGAAGTTCGGCCCGGTGATCGAGCTGCTCGGCGCCTCGGCGCAGCCGCTCTACATCATGCGCGAGAAGGAGGCGACCTCCGACCCCTTTACCGCCGTCACCGAGACGATCGGCTCCGGCCCCTTCGTCTTCAACAAGGCCGAGTGGGTTCCCGGCAGCAAGTTCAGCTACGCGAAGAACAAGGACTACGTCCCACGCTCCGAGAAGGCGGACGGCTATGCCGGCGGCAAGATCGCCAAGCTCGACCGCGTCGAGTTCAGCTACAACCCCGATCCCGCCACCTCGGTCCAGGCGCTGATCGCCGGCGAGTTCGACCTCTATGAATATCCGCCGGTCGACCTGCTGCCGATCCTGCAGAAGAGTCCCGACATCGTCGTCGAGATCGCCAACAAGTTCGGCTTCGGCAACATCCTCCGGCCCAATCACCTGATCGCGCCGACGAACAATCCGAAGATCCGCCAGGCGATGCTCTATGCGACGGACCAAGGTCAGGTGCTTGACGCGATGATCGGCAACAAGGATCTGCAGTCGATCTGCTGGGCCGTGTTCGGCTGCCAAACGCCGCTCGACACAAAGTCCGGCGTCGGCGCCTTCGCCACGCCCGGCCCGGCCAACATCGCCAAGGCCAAGGCGCTGCTGGCCGAGGCGGGATACAAGGGCGAGCCGATCGTCGTGATGAACCCGACGACCGACACGCAGATCTCGGCGATGGCGGTGATGTCGGCGAGCCAGCTCAAGGCGGCGGGCTTCAACATCGACCTGCAGAACATGGACTGGGCGACGCTGGTGCAGCGCCGCGCGGTCAAGGACGACCCGGCGACCAACAAGTCCGGCTGGCACGTCTTCTACACCTGGGGCAGCAACTCGCTCTCCGCCAACCCGCTGACCAACAACACCGTCGCGACGCAATGCGACGGCAAAAACTGGTTCGGCTGGCCCTGCGACGAGCAGCTCGAGAAGATCCGCGCCGAGTTCACCACGGCGACGTCGGAAGCGCAGCGCAAGGACATCGTCGATCGCTTCCAGGCGCGCTTCTACGAGATCGTCCCCTACGTGCCGATGGGCCGCTTCCAGCAGAAGATCGCCTACCGCAAGAGCGTCTCGGGCGTTCTCGGCGGCGGCAAGCTGCCGATGTGGAACATCGAAAAGAAGTCGTAGTCGAGTCCCCTCTCCCGCGTCATACGCGGGGGAGGGTTAGGGTGGGGGCGAGCGTAGCGAGAGATATCGAGAACGCTTCAAACAGTTCTCGCTTCGCTCGCCCCCACCCCGTCCTTCCCCCGCTTCGCGGGAGAGGGGGTAAAGCGCGTCAACCCCTCTTGTCTTTCTTCGCCGACACCGGAAGCGTGTCGAACAGCAGCGGCTCGTCGGAGGTCTTCGCCCTCTCGATCTGCAGCATCCGCATCTTGGTGTCGACGCCGCCGCGGGCCGAGAAGCCGCCGGTCTTTCCGCCCGAGCCCAGCACGCGATGGCAGGGCACGACGATCGGGAACGGATTCCGGCCGAGCGCCGCACCGACGTCACGCGACAAGGCCTTGTCGCCGAGCTTCGCCGCGATCTCGCCATAGGTGATGGTGCGGCCGGGCGGCACGGCGCGTGCGATCGCATAGACCTGCTTCTCGAATTCCGGCACCTGGCTCATGTCGAGCGCGATGTGCGTGAGGTCCCTCGCCTCGCCTTTCAGCAGGGCGCGCACCTCGCCGATCACGCGCTCGATCTCGGCAGTCGGCGTCGTCTCGGCTGCGCCGGGATAGCGCTTCGCCAGACGCGCACGGGCCTGGTCGGCGCGCGCCTCCGGCAGCTGCATGCCGACGACGCCGTCCTCGCCCCAGACGATGCCGCAGGCGCCGATCGCTGTATCGAAGAGCGCGAAGCTGGTCATGACCCGAGAATCTGACGAAGGAGCCAGACCGTCGCCAACCCGGCTGCCATGGTGCCGAGCAGGCTGCGGGTGAACCAGGCGACCACGCCGCAGACCGCAGCGCCGATCCATTCCGGCGGACCGCCGCTGGCGACGATGGGAGCGGCCAGCGACATCATGATCGTGCCCGGCAGCTCGCGCAGGAACTGGCCGGCCTTGCCGGTGGACGGCATCAGGCTTCCCAGCATCATGCCGCCGCCGCGAAGCGCGAAGGCGGCGAGCGCAAGCGCTGCCAGCGCGATCGCGGAGTCGGCCGTCATCGTGCGGCCTCCTTGTTCAGCGCCGACTTGAGAGGGCCGCCCGGATCGGGCCTGAGCAGTCCCGCGAGGCTGCCGGCGATCGCGCCGGCAACGATGTAGCCCTTGCCCGGAAGCCAGTGCGAGGCGGCAACAGCGACGCCGGCCGCCACGCCCCAGGGCAGCAGCGTCGAGACGCCGCGCCAGCGCCCGGCCAGGATCACGATGGCGAGCGCCACGATGATGAAGTCGAAGCCCCAGCGCCTCGGATCGGCGATGTTGCCGCCGATCATGTTGCCGACCACGGTCATCGCGGTCCAGCAGGGGATCGCCAGCATCGCGAGGCCCAGGATGTATCCGGCGTCGCGGTATCCCTGCTCGAACTTGCCCATCATGATCGCCCAGTTGTCGTCGACGATGACGCCGGAGGCGAGCAGCTGCTTCCAGACCGGAAGCCCGTCGAGATGCGGGCGCATCGCGACCGCCATCAGCACATGGCGCGAGTTGACCAGCATCAGGCCGACGACGACCGAGACGAGCGGTACCGGCCGCGCCCAGTTCTCGATGATCAGCAGCTGGGCGGCCCCAGCGAAGACGGTGACGCTCATGATTCCGGACTCGATCGCGCTCAATCCGGCCTGGGCGGCGAGCACGCCGAAGATGATGCCGTAGATGGCGGAATTGACGGCCAGCGTCGGCGCGAGCTTGAGGCCGTCGAGCACGCCGCGCCAGGTGAGCCGGGCGGGCTCCGAAGAGGGGGTCATGACTTCATAAGTTCAATTGGAGGGGAGGAGCGCATCCTAGCACGCGGGCGCCGCCCTCCAATCCGAAGCATGCGGCCGTACTGCGGGCCTCGGTTACGGCTCCGCCTCGTAGTAGTCGACGCTGTTCTTGGCGTACTGGGTGGCGCGGAAGCGCGCCCCCTCCTCGGTCGTCGCCGAGGCCACGTACTTGCCCGAGTCCGGGTACTCGCAGATCTCCGGGCTCTCCTTCGTGCTGATCGAGAGGTATTTGAGCGGCTTGTCCGAGGTGTTGATGATCTGGTGCGGATACTCGGGTCCGGGCGGGATGAAGATCACGTCGCCCGTCCGGATCGGCAGCATCTCACCGGCGACGCGAAGCGTGCCCGAGCCGTCGATCACCACGAACATCTCTTCCTGTGCGTAGTGGAAGTGATAGGGGCAGGAGCGCTTGCCGGGCGCCACGGTGTCGATCGAGGCTCCCAGCTTCCGCGCCGCCTTGCCGACCGCCAGCCGCGCCCAATGGGAGTCGTAGAGCGGCTCGCGGACATCATGCTCCGACTTCACATCGTTGAAGTTGCGGATGAGCTTCTCGGCGAGCGCATGCGTCTTCTCGGACATCGGCCGTTCCTCTCCGCGTCAGGTGAGCGCGATGAAATGCTCCGACTCCAGAACCCACTGGTTCTGGGCCTTCTTCCACACCGCCTGGTACTGGCCGCCGCCGGTCATCGTGCCGGAGGGACCATGCCATGAGGCGACCCAGTCGCCGCGCTCCGACGCACGCGCGGCCTTCTTGTCGAGGATCACCGTCTCGACCTTGCGCTCGAAGGTGATGAAGGTCGGATCGGCGAAGAAGCTCTCGAAGCGCCGGATCAGCTCGTCGATGCCGAGGATCACCGAGCCGTCGCCGGCGACCACCGTGACCTTGGGATCGAAGAACGGACGGAGCCGTTCGGCCTCATGGTCAGCGATCAGCTTGTTGGTCCGCTTGCGCTGCTGGCGGATCGCGTTCTCGTCGGACATCAGACCATCGTCGCGGTGAATTCAGGGCCGGCGGCGAGCGCGTCGGCGAGGCGCCGCAGCCCCTCTTCGTAGCGCGTACGGCTGACCGGGCCGCAGAGTGCCAGCCGGATCGCATCAGGCTCTTTGATACCGACGCAGAAGGCCTCGGTCTGCGAGAGAGAGAGGCCGCGGCGGCGGCCGGCCTCGACGATGTCGGCGGGATGCCAGGGCTTCGGCAACTGGATCCAGGTGTGCATCGCATGCGGCTCGATGCGGAACTTGATGCCGTTGCCGAGGATCTGGCGGAGCAGGTGCGCGCGCTCGGAAACCTCGCGGCGCTGCCAGTCGACCAGCGCCTGGATCGTGCCGGAGGCGATCCACTGCGCGCCGATCTCGACCATCAGCGGTGGCGTGAAGATCGTGGTGGCGCCGACGCCTTGCGCGACGCGGCCGACTTGGCCTTGCGGCGCCAGCACGAAGCCGACGCGAAGGCCCGGGGCCGAAACTTTCGAGAGGCTGGTCAGGTAGAAGGTGCGTTCCGGCGCGAAAGTCGCGACCGGCGGCGGCGGCTCGTCGATCAGCGGACCGTAGACTTCGTCCTCGATGATCGCGATGTCGTTGGATCGGGCGATCTCGGCGATCCGTCGTCGTCGCGCCGCCGGCAGGATCGAGACGGTCGGGTTCTGCGCCGTCGGCGTGCACAGAAGCGCCTTCGGCTTGTGCTCGCGACACGCGCGCTCGAGGTCGTCGGGCACGAGGCCGTCGTCGTCGAGCTTCACCGGCTCCAGCCTGAGGTCGAGATACTTGGCGACGCTGCGGATGCCCGGCCAGGACAGTTCCTCGGTCAGGATCGTGTCGCCGGGCTTGGCGATCGCATGCAGCACGACGAACAGCGAGTGCTTGCCGCCGGAGGTCACGACCACGCGCTCGCCCTGGGCATCGAGGCCGCTCTTGGCCATCCAGGCGGCTCCGGCGGCGCGATGCGACGGCAGGCCCGCGTTCGGCTGGTAGCGCAGCATGTCGGCGAGCTCGGGCGAGCGCGCGAGGCGCGCCAGGCTCTCGGCTAGGTATCCCGCATGCGGCGCGTCGACCGTCGGCCGGTTCATGTCGAAATCGATCAGCCCGTGCTCTTCGCGCTCCTGCCCTGGCGTGCGCTTGGGCTGGACGGCGCCGCGGACGAAGGTGCCACGGCCGACCTCGCCCGAGAGGTATCCCCGGCGGCTCGCCTCGCGATAGGCGCGGCTGACGGTGGGAACGGTGACCCCTAAGCGCTGAGCGAGATCGCGGTGGGTGGGCAGGCGGTCGCCGGGGCGAAGCTCTCCCCGGGCGATGGCTTCTCCAAGGGCTACCGCGATCGCCAGATACCGCGGGCCGGGACGGACATCCAGGTCAGGTGTCCAATTTGTCATAGTACACACTTACAACACTTGGGACCCTTTGTCGAGATTGGCTTGCTTGTAGGCCTATTTCAGTGCTTGTCAGCTTGCAATCAAGGCAGGATTGCGATATTACAATCCCCGTTGAGACGCGAAAAACCGCAGGCGAATGGAGAATTGTATGCTCACAAATACGAAGGGTGCCCTGAAGGACACCACCCGGTCCCTCCCCACTCTCCCCAGCCCGATGCAGGTTGTCGTCCGCTTGGCCGGCCTCGTCGCGATTTGGGAGCGCCGCGCCCGCGAGCGCCGCGCCCTCGGCGAGATGTCCGAGCACATGCTGAAGGATCTCGGCATCAGCCGCGTCGACGCGCGGCGCGAGTCCGAGAAACCTTTCTGGCGCGTCTGATCGAATTCGGATCCCCGGCGCGCTGACAAGCGCGCAGATTGGCGCCGCCTCCTCCCCGGCGGAGCCCCTCCCCGAGAACCCCGCGAGTCCCAGCTCGCGGGGTTCGTCGTTTTAGTCGATCGGCGTCTCGGCGATCGGGGTCAGCGGCTTGCCGGTCTTGAGGTACGCGAAGATGTTGTCGCGGACCATGTCGCAGGCGTCTTCCCAAGTCTCGTAGGTGCCGCCGCCGCGATGGGGCATCAGCACCACATTGTCCATCTTGTGAAGCTCTTCCGGCATCTTCGGCTCGAACTCGAAGACGTCGAGCGCAGCACCGCCGAGCGTGCCGTCCTTCAGCGCGTTCACCATCGCCGGCTCGTCGATGATCGAGCCGCGGGCGATGTTCACAATGAGTCCTTTCGGACCCAGCGCCTTCATCACTTCGGCGGTGACAATGTGGTGGGTCCCCTCGCCGCCCGGCGTCGCCACCATCAGGATGTCGACGTCCCGCGCCATGTCGACCAGCTTCGGATAGTACCAGTAGGGCACGTCGGTCCGGGGCCGACGGTTGTGATAGGCGATCTGCATGTCGAAGGCCGCGGCGCGCTTGGCGATCGCGAGTCCGATGCGTCCCAGGCCCAGGATGCCCATGCGCTTGCCCCAGACGCGCGGCACCAGCGGGTATCCGCCTTTCAGCCACGCGCCCGAGCGGACGAACCTGTCGCCCTGGACGATGTGGCGGCCATGGGCCAGCAGCAAAGCCATCGCCATGTCGGCGACGCAGCCGTCGGTCACGTGCGGCGTGTTGGAGATCACGATGCCGCGCTTCTTTGCGGTCTCGACGTCGATCTTGTCGTACCCGGCGCCCATGCTGGCGATGTATTTAAGGTTCGTCAGCTTCTCGATCAGCGACGCTTCGACCGGCGCGCCGGCCATCAGCACCGTCGCCTTCGGCGCGTGCTGCCTGATGAAGGCGTCCTTGTCCTGAGCTTTCGCCACGTGGAGGAGACCGATCGACTTCTCCATCCGCTCGATCCACCAGTCCGGCATGGTGCCGACGAACAGGATTTCGGGCTTCTCGGCCATCGCTTCCGCTTTCGTATGGGAAAATCGGCGGGCATGCTGCCCGAGGTCGTTTCGGCTGTCACCAGCGAATGCGCCCTGCGCGAACCGTCGCAGCACCTGCCTGACGGTTGACGCCTTCCCGGTTCCGTGGCGCATTGCGCCTTCGCCCCGATGCCGCTTTTCGACCGCCTTCGCCCGCTCGCACGCGCGCTCAGCCACCCAAGCTATCGCCACTACGCGATCGGCAACGGCGTCTCGGTGGTCGGCACCTGGATCCAGCGGATCGCCGCCGGCTGGTACACCTGGGAAGTGACGCATTCGGCCGCCTGGGTCGGCGTGATCGCGTTCATGGAGCTGGCGCCGTCGACCGTGTTCGGGCCGATCGGCGGCGCGCTGGTCGACCGCCGCGACCGCCTCGCCATGGTCAAGGCGACGCAAGGCCTTTCGATGGTGACGTCGGGGCTGATGACGGTCGCCGCCTTCACCGGCACGCTGACGATCTGGCTGCTCGCGGGACTGATCTTCATCCATGGCGTGATCCAGGCCTTCGCCCAGCCGGCGAGGCTCTCGCTGATTTCGCACCTGGTGCCGAAGCAGGACCTGCCGGTCGCGGTCGCGATCAACTCGATCACCTTCAACACCGCGCGCTTCATCGGCCCGACCATCGCCGGATTCATCATCGTCGCCGGCGGCTCGCCCTGGGCGTTCCTCGCCAATGCCGCGACATACGCCGTGCTTCAGGCGATGCTGGCGATGATCCGGCCGGTGACCTCGACCGCGCCGCCGGTCCGAGACACGCCCCGCAGCAGCCTGCTCGTCGAGATGATGGAGGGATGGCGCTATGCCGCGAGCCATCCGGGAATCGGCCCGATGCTGGGCCTGATGATCGTCGCCAGCATCCTGACCCGACCGGTGGTCGAGCTGCTGCCGGCCTTCGCCGGCCAGGTCTTCGACGGTGGCGCCACGGGACTGGCCCGCCTCGCCGCGGCGATGGGCATCGGCGCCATCCTCGGCGGTGTGTTCCTGGCACAGCGCGAGCGCCTGTCCGGCCTGACCTGGCTGAACTACTGGTCGGGGATCGCGGTAGCCCTGCTCGTCATCCTGTTCACCGCGACCGACGACCTCTATCTCGGCATCGCCATCATGGGCATCGGCGGCGGCGCGATGGTGTTCAACGGCACCGCCGGCCAGACCCTGGTGCAGGCGGCGGTCGCAGCGCCGATGCGCGGCCGCGTGCTCGGCCTTTACGGCATCATCTTCCGCGGCGGGCCGGCGCTCGGCGCGCTGGTGATGGGCTTCCTCTCGGAGTGGTGGGGCCTGCACTGGCCGGTCGCCGGGGGCGCCGTCCTCGCCCTCCTCTACTACGCCTGGTTCTGGCGCCGGCTGCCCGCGATGACCCGGTCCCTCGAGGGCGGCTGACCAGCTCCGGCCTCCGAATTAATCAAATGTTTGGACGGGACTAGGAGGCCCTGCCTCGCCGTTCGTCTGCTTGTCAGTCTTCGGATTACGTGCACAATCACGACACCGCCGCTCAAGAACGGCAGCCCCGCACGCCACGACAACTAGGAGGAGAGTCGCCCCATGACAAAAGAGAAGCCCGTAGCGGCGAATACCCGCCGCTCGTTCCTCGGCAAGCTCGCCGCCGCCGGCGCGGCCGCCGGCGCCGTGTTCGCGGCACCGAAGGTCCATGCGCAGTCCGGCCCGGTTTCCTTCCGCTTCCAGAGCACCTGGCCGGCGAAGGACATCTTCCACGAGTACGCCAACGACTTCGCGAAGAAGATCAACGATATGACCGGCGGCGACCTCAGGATCGAGGTGCTTCCGGCCGGCGCCGTCGTCCCCGCCTTCG
>JAEULB010000051.1 GCA_016792585.1 Rhodospirillaceae bacterium | reverse complement strand
CATCGGTGAAGATCACAGCGGCGACGCCGGCATCGCGGAAGCGGAGGGCCAGCTCGCGCGCGGGCAGCGAGGAGACCTCGGCCCAGCCTTCGACCGCGACGAAACCGTCGCGCGCGTCGATCCCGACCGCGACCTGCCCGGGGAACTTCGCCGCCGCCTCGCGAACCAGCGCAGGATTCTTGACCGCGGCGGTGCCGAGGATCACACGCCTCAGGCCTCGCGCGAGCCAGGCCTCGACGGTCTTGAGATCGCGGATGCCGCCGCCGAGCTGCACCGGCAAGTCCACGGCCGCGACGATCGCGGCCACCGCGTCGGCGTTCTGCGGCTTGCCGGCGAAGGCGCCGTCGAGATCGACGACGTGGATCCACTCGAAGCCGGACGCCGCGAACGTCCTCGCCTGCGCGGCCGGGTCCGGGTTGTAGACCGTGGCCTGCCCCATGTCGCCGAGCTTGAGGCGGACGCATTGGCCGCCCTTGAGGTCGATCGCCGGATAGAGGATCACGCGTCCTCTCCGTTTAGGCTCTTGTAGAAGTAGAGGCCGGCGACGAACTTGCCGTCGACCTTGGCGTAGCGCGGGTTGGTGCCCCAATGCACGTAGCCGCGGCTGCGATAGATCTCGATCGCGCGCGACTGGGTCTCGCGGACATCCAGGTTGAGCGTCTTGAAGCCCGCTTCCGTCGCCACCTCCTCGACCGTCGCGGTGATCAGGCCGGCGAGACCGTGGCCGCGCGCCCAGGGCGCGACGAAGCTGGTGGTGAGCCAGCAGGAGTGCGCCTGCGCCTCGTTGTTGCGTGGCGGCCTCTGGATCGTCGCCGATCCCGCGATCGTTCCGTCGAGACGGCCGACGATCAGCATCCGCTCAGGGATCAAGAGCACGCCTCGCCAGAACGCTTCCATCACGTGACGCGGCGGCGGCTTGAGCCAGCCGAAGCCTCCGCCCCCGGTGACGGCGTCGGCCGCGGCGTCGCAGAGATCCTCGATCTCGCGGTCGGAGAGCTTGGTCGTCCGTTCGGCCATGATCTTCGCGTCGCTCATGGCCGCCAGCCAAGGAAGTTGGAAAGGAGCCGCAGGCCCAGCGCCTGGCTCTTCTCCGGATGAAACTGGGTCGCGACGCGGTTGGCACGCGCGACCGCGGCGGTCACCGGACCGCCGTAGTCGGAGGTTGCCAGCAGATCCTCCGGCGCGTCGCAACTTAGGTGAAAGCTATGACAGAAATACGCATGTGCGCCCGGCTCGATGCCGTCGAACACCGGATGGCTGCGGCGGAGATCGAGCTGGTTCCAGCCCATATGCGGCATCTTGAGCTTGGGATCGTTCAGCTCGATGCGCTGGACCTTGCCGGCGATCCAGCCGAAGCCCGGCGTCGATCCCAGCTCCAGGCCCACATCGGCCATCAGCTGCATGCCGACGCAGATGCCGAAGATCGGCCGCGCGCGCTGCTCGACCGATTCGACGATCGCCTCGGTCAGGCCCGGGATCGCATCCAGCCCCGCCTTGCAGTCGGCGAAGGCGCCCTGCCCCGGCAGCACGATGCGGTCGGCGTCGCGCACCGCCTTCGGATCGGAGGTGATGACCACCCGCTCCTTGGGCCCCGCCGCGCGCTCGACCGCCTTGGCGGCCGAGTGCAGGTTGCCGGACCCGTAATCGACGACGGCGACCGTCATCGGGACCTCCGGGGGGAGGCCCTCATGCAAGCTGCGTAACGCATGAGAGCCTCTAGAGACTGCCTTTGGTCGACGGGATTCGGCCGGCCTGGCGGGGATCGATCTCGATCGCTTGCCGGAGCGCGCGGGCGAGACCTTTGTAGCAGCTCTCGACGATATGGTGGTTGTTCTCGCCGTAGAGGTTCTCGACGTGGAGCGTGAGGCCGGCCGCCTGGGCGAAGGCCTGGAACCACTCCTTGAACAGCTCGGTGTCCATCTCGCCGAGCTTCGGCTTCGAGAAGTCCACCTTCCAGATCAGGTACGGGCGGTTGGACGCATCCAGCGACACCCGCGTCATCGTCTCGTCCATCGGGATCATCGCCGAGCCGTAGCGGACGATGCCGCCGCGGTCGCCGAGCGCCTGGCTGACCGCCTGCCCGATGGCGATGCCGGTGTCCTCGGTCGTGTGATGGAAGTCGATGTGCAGGTCGCCCTTGGCCTCGACCTCGAGGTCGATCAGGCTGTGGCGGGACAGCTGTTCCAGCATGTGGTCGAGGAAGCCGATCCCGGTCGCGACCTTGTAGACCCCCGTCCCGTCGAGCCCGACGGTGGTACGGATCTGGGTCTCCTTGGTCTTGCGTTCGACGGTAGCCTGGCGCATCTCAACCTCCGGCGGGCGGGGTATATCACCGGGCTCCGGCCGGGCCAACCCCGCCCTTGATCCGTAGGCGCAACCCGCCAATCTATGTGCCTTCCCGAAAGCCCTTGAGCATTCCATGACCGATTCAGCCCATCCGACCTGGCACGGCACCACCATTCTTTCCGTCCGGAAGGGCGCCAAGGTCGTCATCGCCGGCGACGGTCAGGTGTCGATGGGCGCGACCGTGGTCAAGGCCAACGCCCGGAAGGTCCGCCGGCTCGCCGACGGAAAGGTCATCGCCGGGTTCGCCGGCGCCACCGCCGATGCCTTCACCCTGTTCGAGCGGCTCGAAGCCAAGCTCGAGCGGCACCCGAACCAGCTTCTCCGCGCCTGCGTCGAGCTTGCCAAGGACTGGCGCACCGACCGCTACCTCCGCCGGCTCGAGGCGATGATGGCGGTCGCCGATCCCGAGGTGTCGCTGATCCTTTCCGGCAACGGCGACGTGCTGGAGCCCGAGGACGGGCTGATCGGCATCGGTTCGGGTGGCGCCTATGCGCTCTCGGCCGCGCGTGCGCTGATCGACCTCGACGGACTCGACGCCGAGGCCATCGCGCGCAAGGCGCTCAACATCGCCGCCGACATCTGCGTCTACACCAACCGCAACGTGACCCTGGAATCCCTGTGAACGCCGCCTTCAGTCCCCGCGAGATCGTCTCCGAACTCGACCGCTTCATCGTCGGCCAGCACGACGCCAAGCGCGCGGTCGCCATCGCGCTCCGCAATCGCTGGCGCCGCCAGCAGCTGGCGCCAGAGCTTCGCGAGGAAGTGCTGCCGAAGAACATCCTGATGATCGGCCCGACCGGCGTCGGCAAGACCGAGATCGCGCGACGCCTCGCCAAGCTCGCCCAGGCGCCCTTCCTCAAGGTCGAGGCGACCAAGTTCACCGAGGTGGGATATGTCGGCCGCGACGTCGACCAGATCGCCCGCGACCTGGTCGAGATCGCGATCGGCATGACCAAGGAAAGGATGCGGAAGGAAGTCGGAGCCAAGGCCGAGCTCGCCGCCGAGGAGCGCGTGATCGAGGCTCTGGTCGGATCCGGCGCCTCCGACGGCACCCGCCAGCAGTTCCGCAAGATGCTCCGCGAGGGCAAGCTGGACGACAAGGAGATCGAGATCGAGACCGCCGACGCCGGCGGCGGCGGCATGCCGATGATGGACATCCCGGGCGGCGGCCAGGTCGGCATGATCAATCTCAACGACATGCTGTCGAAGGCCTTCGGCGGCCGCACCAAGCGCCGGAAGATGACGGTCGCCGAGAGCTATGCGGTGCTGATCGCCGAGGAATCCGACAAGCTGCTCGACCAGGAGAAGGTCACCAAGGCCGCGATCCGGTCGGTCGAGCAGGACGGCATCGTCTTCCTCGACGAGATCGACAAGATCTGCGCGCGCTCGGAGCGCCACGGCGCCGACGTCAGCCGCGAGGGCGTGCAGCGCGACCTGCTGCCGCTGATCGAGGGCACGACCGTCTCGACCAAGCACGGGCCGGTGAAGACCGACCACATCCTGTTCATCGCCTCGGGCGCCTTCCACCTGGCGAAGCCGTCGGATCTGCTGCCGGAGCTTCAGGGTCGGCTGCCGATCCGCGTCGAGCTGAAGGCCCTGACCCGCGATGACTTCCGCCGCATCCTGACCGAGCCCGAGGCGAGCCTGATCAAGCAGTACAAGGCGCTGCTCGCGACCGAGAACGTCACGCTCGAGTTCGGCCAGGACGGCATCGACGCGCTCGCCGACCTCGCGGTCGAGGTCAACACCTCGGTCGAGAACATCGGCGCCCGGCGCCTGCACACGGTGATGGAGAAGCTGCTGGAGGAAGTCAGCTTCGCCGCCCCCGACAAGGCGGGCTCGACGCTGACCGTGGATGCCGCCTACGTGCAGGAAAAGGTCGGCGCGCTCGCCAAGAAGGGCGATCTCAGCAAGTTCATCCTCTAGCGCGTCAGACGAAGCGCGCGTGCTCCGGATCGAGCGAGAGGTATTCGAGGATCCGCTCGTTCTTGGTGCTCGCGACGCAGTGATGCCGGCAGTCGCGGGACGGATCGATCCCGGCGAGTGCGGCCTTCGTCTCCTCTGACCGCCAGAAGTCGCGGAATCGCCGGTCGCGGATCGAGCCGAGCGCCCCCGCCTTCGTATACGCCTTGTCCTGGCAGGTATAGACGACCTGGTCCGCGCCGATGATGGTCAGGAGATAGGCCATCGGACAGCGATGCTCGGGCCGGTCGAAGCGATCGCCGAGCGCGTGATAGTGATCGTTGACGCGAAACCCATCGCCTTCGATGGCGCGAACCAGCCCGATCTGCTCGCGCACGACCGGCTCGAACTCCCGGTGGTACGCGTCGTTCTCGGCGCCCGAGTCGCGGACGATGCAAGGCGAGAGCTTCACGTGGCCGACCCCGGCACGCTTGAGCTTGGTGCACAGCTCCAGCAGATGCGGGGCGTTCGAGGCGTCCACGATGACGCTGGCGCCGAGCGAGCAGCCCGAGCCGCGCTCGGCGAACGACGTCAGGTTGGCGATCACCTTGTCGAACTCGGCCTCGTCGACCGACCGGCTCTTGGCATAGCTGGCCCCATCCCAGCCATCGATCGAGATCCTGAGCCATGTCGCATGACGGGCGAAGGCGTCGGCGACCTTGCCCTTGAGCATGGAGCCGTTGCTGAGTGCGCCGATCCGGATGCCGCCTTCCGCCAGGCGATCCACCGTCTCGGCGATGTGCGGGTAGATGAGCGGCTCGCCGCCGCCCGAGAAGGTGACGGCCTCGACGCCCATCTCGATCAGGTCCTCGACGATCTCGCACATCTTCTCGCGCGGGATACGGTCGCGCTCCTGCATGCCGCTGCCGAGGCTGACGGCATCGGAGCGATAGGCACAGAACCAGCAGGAATGATTGCAGACGTTGGTCGGCTTGATGCGAACGTGAACCGGAGCCGGAACCTCGCCCCCGGCGATCGACCGCAGACGATCCGGATAGCGGAACGGCTTAAGGGTCGAATAGACGGTTCCGGCCATGACCGGAGGCTAGAGTTGCGAAGCCCGACCTTCCTTGATCTGGGTCAAACGTCGCGCCCGGACCTTGCCCCCTTCTCCCGCCGCGGCTATCCCTGTGGTGATGAATACCGAGTACATCGACAGCTACTACAGCCGGACGCGTACGGATGACGTCCGCCGGCCGTTGCTCGACGGCACCGTCGAGGCAGAGACCTGCGTCGTCGGCGGCGGCCTGGCCGGGCTCGCGACCGCGCTGGCCCTCGCCGAGCGCAATCGCAGCGTCGTTCTTATCGAGGCGCGCCGTGTCGGCTGGGGCGCCTCGGGCCGGAACGGCGGATTTGTTTCGCCGGGGTACTCGCTGGGCCTCGACAAGATCGAGCGCAAGCTCGGCCGCGAGACCGCCCAGTCCCTCTACCGTCTGAGCCTGGGTGCGCACGCGACGGTGCGCGCGCGCGCCGACCAGGCCGGCGTCCGCTGCGAGGCTGGCCTGCTCAAATGCCATCTCGCCGAGCACGGCGAAGGCCTGGCGCCCTATGTCGAGCGCATGAACAGGACCTACGGCCTCAGGCTCGAGCACTGGCCGAAAACGAGGATGGCCGAGGCGCTGGCGACCGACCGCTACGCCGACGGCGCCTACAATCCTGATGCCTTTCGCGTCCAGCCGCTCGACATGTCGCGCGGCTTCGCCCGTCTTGCCGAGGCCAAGGGCGTCAGGATCTTCGAGGGCACGCCGGCAACCGGCCTCGCACGCGACATCGGCGATCGCATCGTCACGACCCCGCAGGGGCGCGTGCGCTGTCGCCATGTCGTGCTCGCCTGCGGCGGCTACATCGGCACGCTCAACCTGCGCGTCTCGGCGGCGACGATCCCGGTCGCCACATACGTCGCGGTGACTGAGCCGCTCGGCGAGCGGCTCAGGCAGACGATCCGCGTCTCGACCGGCGTCTCCGACGTGCGCCTCGCCAACGACTACTACCGGCCGCTGCCGGATGGCCGCATCCTCTGGGGCGGGCGCATCTCGGTGTTCCATCCGGATCCCGAGCGGCTCAAGGAGATCATCCGCGCCGACATGCTGAAGGTCTATCCGCAGCTGGCCGATGTCCGCATGGACGTCGCCTGGGGCGGCTGGATGGGCTATGCGCGCCACAAGATGCCCTGCCTCGGATCGCTCGACGACGGGCTCTGGCACAATACCTGTTTCGGAGGCCATGGCCTTGTCGCCACTACGGTCGGTGGCGAGCTCACGGCGAGCGCGATCGCCGAGGGAGACGACCGCTGGCGGATGACCGAACCCTTCGGCCTCGCCTTCGCCGGGGGTCCGATCGGCAAGATCCCGGCGCAGGCGGTCTACTGGACGCTCGCCGCCGGCGACTGGATGCGCCGCCGCCGCTACGAAGCCGAGCGCGCCGCCGCCTGACCGAGCCCGTGCTTGGCGAGAAGCCGGCGGAACCTGTGGTAGCCCAGGCCCAGCGCGCGCGCCGCGGCGGCGCCGTTGCCGTCGGCCCCCGCCAGCGCTTCCGCAAGCAGGCGGCGCTCATAGCCTGAGACCTTGTCCTTCAGGTGGGGCGACGGACGGTCCGTGGCCGGCGCCGATCCGACCGCGGTCCGTGCGAGACGATGAGGGCTTTCGAACGGATCGAGCGCGATCTCCGACACCGGCTCGTCGGCGTTAGCACGCGCCACCGCGCGTTCGATCGTGTTCTTGAGCTCGCGCACATTGCCCGGCCAGGCATGGGCGACGAGTGCCGCCTCCGCCTCATGCGTGAATCCCGCGAACAGCTCGCGGCCGAGCTCGCGCGCCATCGCCACGGCGAAGTGCTGGGCGAGCACCAGGATATCCTCGCGCCGCGCCCGCAACGGCGGCAGCGTCACGACCTCGAATGCGAGCCGATCGAGCAGGTCGGCGCGGAAGCGGCCGGCATCGACCTCTGCCGGAAGATCGACGTTGGTGGCGCCGATCACGCGCACGTCGACGCGGAGCGTGCGGCCGCCGCCGACGCGTTCGAGCTCGCCGTACTCGACCACGCGGAGGATCTTCTCCTGTACGCGGCTGGACGCGGTCGCGATCTCGTCCAGCAGGAGCGTGCCCCCATCGGCGCGCTCGAAGCGGCCGATGCGCCGGTCGCGGGCACCGGTGAAGGCGCCGGCCTCGTGGCCGAACAGCTCGGAGTCGAGCAGGTCCTCCGACAGTGCCGCACAATTGACCGCGACGAACGGCTTGTCCCATCGCCGCGACAGATAATGGAGGCGAGCGGCGATCAACTCCTTGCCAGTGCCGCGCTCGCCGACGACCAGGCACGGCCGGTCGAGTCGGGCCAGTCGCGACACCCGCTCCAGCACGTCCATGAAGGCTGGGCTCTCGCCGAGAGGCGTCGGTAGATCGCGAATTTCGCCATGCTGTAACGTCATATCGCTACTTATATAGCGATTATCGCTATACGGCGCTAGCGAGAATGGCGGATTTCCGCCATTTCTGCCCTGGCACGGGCGTTGCGATTAAGGGGCCGCGGCCATCCCCGGCCGCCAGATTTCGGAGCAGATGAGTCCCATGAGTATCTTTTCGCGCCTGACCGACATCGTGAACGCCAACCTGACGGCGCTTCTCGATAAGGCGGAAGACCCGGAGAAGATGGCCCGCCTGATGATCCAGGAGATGGAGGACACGCTGGTCGAGGTGCGCTCGGCCGCGGTCAAGGCGATCGCCGACCGGAAGGAGCTGGAGCGCCGCCTGACCGAGGCGCGCTTCGGGCTCGAGGACTGGGAGCGGAAGGCCGAGCTCGCAGTCTCCAAGGGCAAGGAAGACCTGGCCCGCGGCGCGCTGCTCGAGAAGCGTCGCTCGACCGATGCCGTCCGCGGCCTGGAAGCCGAGATGGTCCAGGTCGACGAAGTTCTGGGCCGCTACGAGGACGACATCCGCCGGCTCCAGTCGAAGCTCGACGAAGCCAAGGCCAAGCGGAAGACGCTGGAGATGCGCGCGACCGCCGCCGGCCACTCGATCAAGGCCCGCAAGGTCCTGCACGACGCCCGCGTCGACGAGGCGCTGGCCCGCTACGACCGCATGCACCGCCGGATCGACGAGCTGGAAGGCGAGGCCGACGTGCTCGACAAGGGCCGCACGCCGACCCTCAAGCGGCAGTTCGCCGACCTCGAGGCCGAGGGCTCGGTCGAGGCGGAGCTCGACGCGCTCCGCGCCAAGGTGAAATCCGGCTCCTGATGAGATAGGACATGTCCCTGTGTTCACGTCCATGCTCTTCGTCGTGCCGGCGATCGTCATTGTCGGCTTCGTCCTGCCGCTCTGGCTGGTGCTCCACTACGTGACGGTGTGGCGCCAGCAGAAGCGGACCGGCGGCATCGACGCCGCCGCTCTCGGCGAACTCGAAACCATTGCGCGCCGCCTCGAAGATCGCATCGCCACGCTGGAACGCGTGCTCGATGCCGAGGACCCGGCGTGGAGGGAAAAGGCATGAGCAGGTGGAAGCGCGAATGGAAGCGCGAACGTCGCCGGCGCGAGGCGGAGGCCGAGGAGGGTTACCGCCCCGAGGCCTCGGAATCCTACGACCGCGACGAGGATCGCTATCATCGTCGTCACCGCCGGCGCGAGCGCGGGCCGTTCCGACGCTATCCGGAACGCGGCATCGCCTTCGGCGTGGTCGCGGGCCTGGCGCGCTGGCTCGGGTGGAGCACCTGGGCGGTGCGCGGCCCTTCGATCGTGCTCCTGGTGATGAACCCGCCGCTGTTCTTCGCGGTCTACGCCACGCTGTGGCTGATCATGGAGCGCGAGACAGTGTTCGGCTGGGTCCAGCAGCGGGTGCCGAGCCTTCCCGACGCGGTGCCACAGGCACGGGTCGAGGACGTGCGGGCGCGGATCCGGGTTCTTGAGGAGCGGGCGGCACGTCTGGAGGCACGCGTCACCTCGGATGCCTTCGCGCTCAGGCGGCGCTTCCGCTCGCTCGACGGTGCCTGATCCGGCCTAAGCCGCGATCTCGACCAGCGATCCTGGCCGCGGCGGCTCACTCGCCGCGCCGATCGGCGGCGCCAGCGAGGCGAGCCCCGCCGATCCCGCTTCCGGACGCTCGAAGACGATCTGCGGGCGCGGGCGCGGCTCCTCGACGCGGGAACGGTCCTCGTCCTGCGGCTTGCGGATCTGGCGATCCTCGCCGTCGTCGTTCTCGCGGCGGATCGGTCCGCGTGCGTCGCGGGCAAGGCCAGAGCCGTCGCCGCGCGGCTCGACGCGCTGGATGGCGGCCGCCGGGTTCGGCACCGCCGGTGGCGGCGAGGCGAGTTCCTGCAGCGGCGCGATCAGGTTCGACGCGTTCGAATAGGCCGTGACCTGGCGGCGGACTTCGGCGCGCGCCTCGGTCGGCGTCGGCGGCTGTTCGACGATCTCGCGGTTGCTGGTGGTGATCGTGCTGCCGGGGATCGTCGTGGTGACGGTCTCGGTCGTGCCCGGGATCACCTCGGTCTCTTCGCGGGTCTGCTCTTCCGTCGTCGTCGGCCGCACGCGGTCGATGGCACCCTGAAGGGCCTCGATCACCTCGGGTCCCGCCTTCACCAGCAGGTTTTCGAGCCGTTTGTTTACGTCGCTGCCGGTCGCCGCGAGCACCCGGCCGAAGGTGCTCACGATGCGCGAGCTGTTCTCCTCGACGATCTCGTCGAGAGCGCTGACGCCGCGCTCGCCGCCGCGATCGAACAGCCGGTCGATGCTGCGGACCAGCGACTCGCCGAGCCCGGCAAGCGCGCGCTCGACCCGACGGTCGGTGCGGCTGCCGCCGCGATCGACGATCCGGTCGAGCGAATCCAGGAGCTGATCGCCGCGGCGCTCCACCGAATCCGCATACCGCTGGACGCGTCGATCGGAAGAGCGGCCGTTGCCGCGATCCTCGCTCTCGCCGGCCCTGGCGGCGGCACGCTCGAGCAGCGAGCGCAGCTCCTGCACGCCGGCGCTTTCCTCACCCGGAACCGTGACCGTCTCGGTCACCGTGCGCGTCACCGTCGTCGACGGCGTCTGGACGGTGGTCGAGGTCGTGGTGTCGGGCGTCGTGACGGTGCTCTCGCGAACCACCGAGGTGAGCGCGCGGCGCAGCTCGCGCTGCGGCGCTTCGGCGATCTGCGTCTCGATCGAGTTGTCGCGGACGGCGAACTGCTGGGAAGATTGCTGCAGTGCCTGGAGCGTGCTCGACGCCAGCGGCGACGGCGGCACCTGGATGAGCGCGCCCTGACGGCTGCCGGATGACTGCGAGATGTCCAGCGCGCCGGCGAGAAGCGTCGCCTCGGGTCGTGCCCTGGCTTCGTCCGGCAACGGGCGCGACAACGCGACCGAGGCGACCGATGTCCGCCCGGAAATACCCCCCAAAAGCGCGGCTGCGCTCAGGCCCGCTACGCTCACTCCCATGCGTTTAGATTACGCCTTTACGGGCGTTAAGCTCAATCCTTGCCGGCGACCACCCGGTCGAAAACGTCGAAGAAACGGTCGATCTCCGCAAGGTTGTTGTAGACGTGCGGGCTCATCCTCAAGGAAGTCCCGCGGACCGAGGCATAGCACTTCTCCCGGTTCAGCCGGTCGCCGAGACCGTCCGGCACGCCGCCCGGAAACTGCAATCCGATGAAGTGCTTAACCCGCGCATCAGCAGGTGGGACGGCCAGCTGGCGGGCGGCCGCGTGCTCGGCGATGCGCCTGGTCAGGGGTTCGATCGTGGCTTCGATCTCGTCCTGTCCCCAGGCCAGCAGTTGCTCCATGCCGACATTGGCGATGGGCAGGTGAATGAAATGGCTGCGCTCGCCCATGTCGAAACGCCGGGCGCCGGGGGCGTAGGAATCGCCCATGCCGCGGTTGGCCGAGCTCTGGCTGCCGGCGCGGCCGTAGTTGTGCTGCTCCAGCGGGCGGCCGTCCTGGCGATGCGGCGCGACGTAGAGGAAGCCGAGGCCATAGGGCCCGAGCAGCCACTTGTAGGCCGAGCACATCAGGTAGTCGGGCTTCAGCTTCTTCACGTCGACGGCCTTGGCGCCGAGCGACTGGGTCACGTCGGTGATGAACACCGCGCCCACCTGATGCGCGCGGTCGCTGATCTTCTGCAGGTCGATCAGCCCGCCATCGGTCCAGTAGCAGTTCGGCACGCCGACCCAGGCGGTCTTCTCGTCGATCGCCGCCAGGATGTCGCGCGTCCAGTCGCCGTCCTTCGGCTTCGCGACCTGCTTGAGGGTGGCGCCGGCCTCGGCGCAGCGGCGCTTGTACTCGAGCAGCGTCGAGTAGTGCTCGCCTTCGAGACCGACGACATTCTGGCCGGCCTTGAGGCCGAGGTTCTGGGACGCGGTCGCAACGCCGTAGGAAGTGGCGGCGACGATCGCGATGTCCTCGGGACTGGCGTTGATCAGCTTCGCGAACAGCACGCGGGCGCGCTCGACGTCATCGTAGAAGTGCTTCCACTCGATGGTCCAGGGATGGACCTTGCGGTCGACCGCCCAGTGCCCCATCTCGCGCTGCGCCTTCAGGTTCGGCGAGAGATAGGCGCAGTTGATGTAGGTGACGTCGTCCGGGATGTCGAAAAGCGCGCGCTGATTGGGAAGCATGTCTGGCTCGCGGATGGAACGGGATCCGCCGAGCATGGCAGCCGCCTCGGCGCCCCCGCAAGCCGGGCCCCACGCCAGTGAAACGAGCCTAGAACGTCTCGACCGAGGGCCGGAGATCGACCTCGTGCCCCCAGGTCGACTTGGGCTGGCGGTGGACCTGCAGATACGCGGCGGCGATCGCGTCGGGATCGAGCTTTCCGGCCTCGTTCGCCCCGGCGCGGCCGATGGCGCCGTCGATGATCACATGGGCCACGTGCAAGCCCTTGGGGCCGAGCTCGCGCGCCAGGCTCTGGGCCAACCCTCTCAGCGCGAACTTGCCCATCGCGAAGGTCGCCGACTCGGCATAGCCCTTCACGCTGGCGCTGGCGCCGGTGAACAACAGGCTGCCGCGGCCCAGAGGCAGCATCGCGCGGAC
>JAEULB010000197.1 GCA_016792585.1 Rhodospirillaceae bacterium | reverse complement strand
GCCGGCGATCGCGCTCGCCGAGCCGTTCCAGAAGCCGACGACGATGCTCTATCGCAACCTGCTCGCGATCGAGACCGAGGAGCTGCTGCGCTCGTACCCGGCCGACGGCGCCGTGCTGATGGGCGGCTGCGACAAGACCGCACCGGCGCTGCTGATGGGCGCGATCACGATGAACCTGCCGACGATCTTCGTGCCGGCGGGGCCGATGCTGCGCGGCAACTGGCACGGCAACTTCCTGGGCTCGGGCACCGACTCGTGGAAGTACTGGGCCGAGCTCCGCGCCGGCAACATCACCGACAAGGACTGGGAAGAGGTCGAGGAGGGCATCGCCCGCTCCTACGGCACCTGCATGACCATGGGCACCGCGGCCACCATGATGAGCATGGCCGAGGTGCTGGGCTTCACGCTGCCGGGCGCGTCCTCGATCCCGGCGCCGGACTCCAACCACTCGCGCATGGCCTCGCTTTCGGGCCGGCGCATCGTCGACATGGTGTGGGAGGACCTGAAGCCGTCGGACATCCTGACCGACAAGTCCTTCGACAACGCCGTCACCACGCTGATGGCGATGGGCGGGTCGACCAACGCGGTCGTGCATCTCCTGGCGCTCGCCGGCCGTGCCGGCGTGAAGCTGACCCTCGACCGCTTCAACGAGATCTCCAAGCACGTGCCGATGATCGCCAACGTGCGGCCGTCGGGTAAGTACCTGATGGAGGATTTCTATTACGCTGGCGGCCTGCCGGCGTTCCTGAACGAGCTCGGCGACCTGCTCGACCGCAAGGCAGCGACGATCAATGGCAGGACGCTCGGCGACAACATCAAGGACGCCAAGGTCTACAACGCCGACGTCATCGTCGGCCGCGACAAGGCGCTCTACAAGTCGGGCGGCCTCGCGGTGGTGCGCGGCAACCTGGCGCCCGACGGCGCGGTGATCAAGCCGACCGCGGCCGATCCGAAGCTCTGGAAGCACACTGGCCCCGCCGTCGTGTTCGAGGACTACAACGACATGGCGGCGCGCATCGACCGCGACGACCTCAACGTCACCAAGGACTCGGTGCTGGTACTGAAGAACGCCGGACCGCAGGGCGGACCGGGCATGCCGGAATGGGGCATGCTGCCGGTGCCGAAGAAGCTGCTGAAGGAAGGTGTGCGCGACATGGTGCGCATCTCGGATGCGCGCATGAGCGGCACCAGCTACGGCACCTGCGTCCTGCACGTCGCGCCCGAAGCCTATATCGGCGGTCCGCTCGCGCTGGTGAAGGAAGGCGACCTGATCGAGCTCGACATCGAGGCGCGCACCCTGAACCTCAAGATTTCCGACGCCGAGATGGCGAAGCGGAAGGCGGCGTGGAAGAAGCCGGAGCCGAAGTTCGGGCGCGGCTGGGGTGCGCTTCACGCCATGCACATCACCCAGGCCGACCAAGGCTGCGATCTCGACGTGCTCCGTGACGGGCCGCGGGTTCCGGAACCGGAGATTCACTGATGCACGCGGACATGCCGATCAACCGCTTCAAGCACGCGCTCGCGGCGGGCCGGCTTCAGATAGGTCTCTGGTCGAGCATGCTGCACCCGCTTGGGCTTGAGGCGATGGGCGGCGCCGGCGCCGACTGGATCCTGCTCGACTGCGAGCACGGACCGGGCGACCCCAACGAGGTGCTGGTGGCGCTGCATGCGATGCAGGCGGGCACCGCGACCGCGATCGCGCGCCCGGCCTGGAACGATTCCGTGCTGATCAAGCGTTACCTCGATCTCGGCGTGAACACGCTTCTGATCCCGATGGTGCAGAACGCCGATGAGGCGAGGGCGGCCGTCGCCGCGACCCGCTATCCGCCCGACGGCATTCGCGGCGTCGCCTCGGGCACCCGCGCCAACCGCTTCGGCCGCGTGAAGGAGTATTTCCAGAAAGCGGCGAGCGAGATGTGCGTGCTGGTGCAGGTCGAGACCAAGCCGGCGCTAGACCGCATCGAGGAGATCGCGGCGGTGGACGGCGTCGACGGCGTCTTCATCGGTCCGTCCGACCTCGCCGCAGCACTCGGCCATATCGGCAACGCAGGCCATCCCGACGTGCAGGCGGCGATCCAGGCGGCGCCGAAGCGCCTCGGCGGCAAGCCCGCCGGGATCCTGACGCCGGTGGTCGCCGACGCGAAACGCTACATCGAGTGGGGCTACAAGTTCGTCGCGGTCGGCATCGATCTGGCGATCATCGCCCGCGCCTCGGAATCGCTGGTCCAGACCTTCAAGTCGTAGACGAATCTCTCGGGCGGCTCTAGCGTCGCCTCCCATCGGGGAGGCGGCCTTGAAGCGCATCCTGACTCTGGGCTGTTCCGGCGCCGGCAAGACGACGCTCGCGCGTGCGCTCGGCCAGCGCTTCCAGCTTCCGGTGATTCACCTCGACCAGCACTACTGGCGCCCCGGCTGGATCGAGCCCGCAAGGGAGGAATGGCGGCTTCAGGCGCTCGAGCTCGCGGCACGGCCGGAATGGGTGATGGACGGCAACTACAGTTCAACCTTTCCGGAGCGCTTCGCCGTCGCCGACATGGTCGTCGCGCTCGATTTCCCGACCTGGCTTTGCCTCTGGCGCGTCGTCAAACGGACGGTCTCGCGATATGGCACGACGCGCGAGGACTTGCCGGAAGGCTGTCCGGAACACTTCGATCCGACGTTCTTCCGCTTCGTCGCCGGATTCCGGCGAACTCACCGGCCGAGGCTGATAGCGGCGCTCGACGCGTATCGGGGTACCAAACATGTCCTGACCGGGCCTGTCCAGGTCCGTCACTTCCTGGCGACCCTCCCTTCGTCCCCGTTGCCACCTGAGACCCCGGCGGACTAGCCTTTCGAAAAACAAGCTTCGGGAGGACTTTAGAATGCGCTCTCGTTCCCTTCTCGTCCTGGCCGTCGCCGCCGGCGTCGGCGTCGCCGCCTCGTCCGCGTCCGCCGAGACCTATCGCTTCATGACCGGCCCTCAGGGCGGCGCCTGGGTGCCGCTCGCCGGCTCGCTGAAGGCGATGTGGGAAAAGGTGCTGCCCGGCGACTCGGTGCAGACCTCGCCCGGCGCAGGCATCGCCAACGTGCTCGGCATCCACCAGGGCAAGGCCGAGGTCGCCTTCGGCAACTCGATCTCGACCGTCGACGGTATGACCGGCGCCGAACCGTTCAAGGAGAAGACGACGAACGTCTGCCAGATGGCGTCGCTCTATCCGCAGTACTTCAAGGTCGTGGTGCTGGCCGACGCCGGCATCAACTCGATCGCCGACCTCAAGGGCAAGTCGGTCGCGATCCAGACCCGCGGCAACACCGCCGAGGTCGCGACCCAGCACATCCTCAAGGTCTTCGGGATGGACTACACGGCGCTCGGAAAGGCGAACTTCATCCCCTCGTACACCGATGCGGTCTCGATGATGAAGGACGGGCACGCCCAGGCCTTCACGCTCGGCACAACCAGCCCGGCCTCGTCGATCATGGACCTTGCGTCCTCTCGCGACATGAAGATCCTGCCGTACTCGGACGACACGGTGGCCAAGATGCGCCAGATCAATCCGGGCTACTCCAAGATCATGATCTCGGCCAATACCTACCCGAAGCAGACGCAGCCGGTGCAGGTGGTGGGCTACGCCGCCCACCTGATCGTCTCCTGCAAGGTCCCGGACGACCGCGTCTACACGATGACCAAGACCATGCACGCCAACTTCAAGGACCTGACCCTCATCAACAAGGCGATGGAGATCACCACGCCGAAGATGATGGCCGAGGACATCGGCGTGCCAATGCATCCGGGCGCCGCCAAGTACTTCAAGGAGATTGGCGCGCTCTGAACGTCGGGGAGACGACGAGCAAGCGGGGCCGGGGTTCAACCCGGCCCCATTGACTTGAAGGGGGCATGATGGGTGGCTTGGCGACGGTGTCTCGCCGTCTGATCTCGGTGATCGCCGTCGCGATGTCGCTCTGGCACATGTGGATCGTCGCCTTCGGACCGCCGGAGGTGATGTTCTTCCGCGGCGGGCACCTGCTCTTCGCGCTGGTCCTCCTGTTTCTCCTGATCGATCGCAAGGGCAAGATGCGCGAGGGCGCCCCCGGGATAATGGACCTGGCGCTCGTCGCCGCGTCCCTCGTCTCGGTCGGCTATCTGTTCGTCAACCACGGACAGCTGGTCCAGCGGATACCCTACATCGACGATCCGACGCGGACCGAGATCGTTGTCGGCACGCTCTGCATCCTTCTGGTGCTGGAGGGAACGCGGCGCGTTCTCGGGCTCGCGTTGCCGCTCACCGCGCTGGCGTTCCTGGGCTATGCGCTGTTCATCAACCGCGTCGACCCCCTGACGCTGCTGGATCAGCTCTACCTCACGACCGAAGGCATCTTCGGCTCGACCCTCGGCGTCTCCGCCGGCTACGTCATCGTCTTCGTGCTGTTCGGCGCCTTCATGGAACGCTCGGGCACCGGACAGCTTTTCATGGACTTCGCGCTCGCGCTGACCGGCCGGCAGGCCGGCGGGCCGGGCAAGGTCTCGGTCGTCTCCTCCAGCCTGTTCGGCACCATCTCCGGTTCCGCGGTCGCCAACGTGATGGTCGACGGCCCGATCACGATCCCGCTGATGAAGAAGACCGGATTCCGCCCGGCTTTCGCCGCCGCGGTCGAGGCGGTCGCCTCGACCGGCGGCCAGATCATGCCGCCGGTGATGGGAGCGGCCGCCTTCGTCATGGCCGAGTTCCTCGCCACCAGCTATTTCCAGGTGACGCTCTGGGCGCTGATCCCGTCGGTGCTCTACTACGTCGCCTGCTTCGCCGCCGTGCATTTCGAGGCGAAGCGACAGGGCCTCAGGGGCGTGCCGGACGCCGAGGTACCGAGGCTCGGAAAGGTGATGCGCGATCGCGGTCATCTCTTCATCCCGGTTCTCCTCGTCCTGTTCGGGATGATCCTGGGCTATTCGGCGCCGCTCTGCGCGCTCGTCGGCGCGCTCGCGTGCCTGCCGGTGGCGATGATGCGGCGGACGACCCGCGAAGGCCTCAGGCTCCACCTGATCTGGGACGCGCTCGAGGACGGCGCCAAGCAGGCGCTCGGCGTCGCACTCGCCTGCGCCACCGCCGGCATCGTCATCGGCATCATCGCGCTGACCGGCATCGGCATCAGCTTCACCGCCTTCATCGTGGCGCTCGCCCAGAACAGCCTGCTGCTGGCGCTCATCCTTACGATGGCGGCCGGCATCATCCTCGGCATGGGCATGCCGACGACGCCTGCCTACATCATCATGGTCTCGCTGCTGGTGCCGGCGCTGATCAAGCTCGGTGTCGTCCAGCCGGCGGCGCACATGTTCGCCTTCTATTTCGCGATCCTCTCGGCGATCACGCCGCCGGTGGCGCTCGCGGTCTTCGCCGCCGCCGGCCTCGCCAAGGCGGATCTCTGGGAGTCCGGCTGGGCGGCGATGAAGGTCGGCGCCGCCGGCTTCATCGTGCCGTTCATGTTCGTCTACGAGCCGGCGCTGCTTCTGATCGGCGATCCGTGGGTCAGCGCCCGGGCGTTCGTCACGGCCTTCGTCGGATGCATCTCGCTCGCCGCCGGTCTGCATGGGTATTTCCTGGGGCCGGCGTCGCGATGGCAGCGCGTCCTGCTCGTGGCCGCGGCACTCGGCCTGATCGATCCGGCGCCGATCACCGACGCGATCGGGCTCGGCCTCCTGGGCCTGGTCGCGGTCGTGCAGTGGCGCGAGAGGCAGGTTTCGCGCGCCATCGCCGGCTAGTGGCCTCCGGGCGGCACCTCGGATAACAATCCCCGGCATCCCCGATCCCGGAGTTCCAATGCCTTCCGTCGCGTCGTTCTTCTCGGACAGCTATGCCGAGGCCCGCGAGAAGTTTCTCAAGGCGACCGAGGCCGCCGGCGGCCAGATCGTCGAGAGCTTCGCCCATCTGATGAAGGGGCCGGACGGCGGCGCGCTTGCGACCGATGTCGCCTGGATCGGTCCGCGCTCGGCTCGCAAGCGCCTTTTGCTGACCTCATCGACCCACGGCATCGAAGGCTATTGCGGCTCCGGCTGCCAGATCTCCTGGCTCGAGAACCGGCACTACGATCGCGACGCGAAGCCGGATACCGCGGTGATCCTGGTACATGCGATCAACCCGCACGGCTTCGCCTACGGCCGGCGCGTGACCGAGGACAATGTCGACCTCAACCGCAACTTCGTCGACTTCTCGAAGCCGCTGCCGAAGAACGTCGACTACGAGGCGCTCCAGGATCACGTGAACCCGAAGGAGTGGACGCCGGAGGCCCTGGCCAAGGCCGACCGTGCGATCGCCGAGTACTACAAGATGCCGAACACCGACTTCCTGCCGCGGGCCGTCCATGGCGGGCAGTACGTCAACGACAAGGGGACCTATTTCGGGGGCTTCAAGGCGACCTGGTCGAACGCGACCCTGCGGGCGATCGTCGAGAAGTACCTCAAGGGCGCAACCGATGTCGGTGTCATCGACTATCACACGGGGCTAGGGCCCCTCGGCCACGGCGACATGATCTATGGCGGCCGCTCAGGCGAGGGCAAGGCCAGGCAGTGGTGGGATCACGTGACGCCGACCGCCGAAGAGCTGAAGGCCGAGAAGGACCGCACCGGCACCGAGCACCTGGCGAACGCGATACCCGGCACGCTGTCGGAGGCGATCGTAGCCTCGCTTCCCGGCGTCAACGTCACCGCCGGCGGCATCGAGTACGGCACGCACGACATCCACACGGTGCTGAAGTCGCTTCGCGCCGACAACTGGGTCCACACCTACGGCGATCCGAAGTCGGCCTTCGCCAGGGAGACCAGCGCGCTGGTGCGCGAGATGTTCTATCCGTCGGTGTTCGAGTGGAAGATCATGGTCGCCAGCCGCTCCAACGACGTCATCTGCCAGGCCCTCCGCGGCCTCGCCGCCGCCTGAAGGATTCACGCATGAAGCCGGTCAGCTCGTTCTTTGCGGCGACTTATGCCGAAGCGCGCGAGAAGTTCCTGACGGCCGCCGACGCGGCCGGGGCCAAGATCGTCGACACCTACAAGCACCCGATGAAGGGCCCGGACGGCGGCGAACTCGCGACCGACGTCGCCTGGCTCGGGCCGCGCTCGGCAAAGAAGCTGCTGGTGCTGGTCTCGTCCACGCACGGAATCGAGGGCTATTGCGGCTCGGGCTGCCAGGTATCCTGGCTCGAGAACCGGCACTATCACCGCGACGCGTCGCCCGACACCGCGACCCTGATCGTGCATGCGATCAACCCGCAGGGCTTCGCCTTCGGCCGCCGGGTCAACGAGGACAATGTCGACCTCAATCGCAACTTCCTCGACTTCTCGAGGCCGCTGCCGAAGAACCCCGACTACGAGGCGCTCCAGGACAAGATCAATCCGAAGGAGTGGAACGACAATTCGATGGCCGAGGCGGAGCGCGCCATCGCCGACTTCTACGGCCGGCCGAACGCCGAGTTCCTCGCCAAGGCGACGCATTTCGCCCAGCACGTGAACCCGAAGGGCACCGGCTTCGGCGGGCTCGAGCCGACCTGGTCGAACAAGACCTTCCGCTCGATCCTCGCCAACTGGATGCAGAACAAGACCGACATCTGCCTGGTCGACTATCACACCGGCCTGGGCCCGTTCGGCCATGGCGACATGATCTATGCGGGGCAGCCGGGCGAAGGCATGGCGCGGCAGTGGTTCGATCACGTGACGCCGACCGAGGAGCAACTCAAGGGGACCGAGCATCTCGCCAATCGCCTGACCGGCATGCTCTGCCAGGTGCCGCCGGAGGCCTGCCCTGGCGCGCGGGTCACCTCGGGCGCGATCGAGTACGGCACCTACGATCGTCGCTCGGTCGGCAAGTCGACCCGGGGCGACGTCTGGCTGCATGCCTATGGCGATCCCTCGTCCAAGCAGGGCCAGGAGATGAAGGCCTATATCCGCGAGATGTTCTATCCCTCGTCGATCGAGTGGAAGGTCATGGTCGCCAGCCGCTCGAACGACATCCTCAGGCAGGCGCTGACGGGCCTGAAATACGCTTAAGCGAACTCGTCCCGCCGATAGCCCTGCAGGTAGAGCAGCGCGGTCAGGTCGCCGTAACGCACCTGCATCTTGATCTCGGCATTGACCACCGGCTTCGCATGGAAGGCGACGCCGAGCCCGGCGGCGCCCAGCATCGCCATGTCATTGGCGCCGTCGCCGACGGTGACGGCGTCGGCCATGCCGATCCTGTTCGCCTGCGTCAGCTCCTTCAGGCTTGCGAGCTTGGCGTTCATGTCGAGGATCGGACCGATCAGGTCGCCGGTCAGCTTCTCGTCGACGATGCCGAGCACGTTCGAGCGATGCAGGTCGAAGCCGCAGCGTCGGCCAATCTCTTCCGTGAAGTAGGTGAAGCCGCCGGAGACCAGCGCCGTGTAGGCGCCGTTCTTCTTCATCGTCTGCACCAGAGCCTTGGCACCCGGTGTCAGCTCGGTCGCGTCCAGCGTCTTCCTGAGCGCGTCGACGGCGAGGCCCTTCAGCATCGCGACCCGTTCGCGGAGCGCGGTCGGGAAGTCGATCTCGCCGTTCATCGAGCGCTTGGTGATCGCGGCGATCACCTCCTGCAGGCCGGCATAGGCCGCCATCTCGTCGAGGGTCTCGGTGGTGACGATGGTCGAGTCCATGTCGGCGATCAGCAGGCGCTTGCGCCGGCCGGCTTCCGGTATCAGGTTCGCGTCGACCGGCGCCGGTCCGAGCGCCTTCCGGATCTGGGCGAGGTCGGCCGAATCCGGCACTGCGACGTCGCAGGCGATGCCGGATGCCAGCCAGGCGGGTGCGGCGGTCGTGCCGGCGGCTTCGCGGGCGAGATCGACGAGGCGCTGGTCGAGGCCGCCTTGCGCGGGATCGACCAGGAGGGAGAGAACCAGGGACATGGCGCCCCATAGCCGAGAGGCGAAGACGCTGTCTACCGAAGTCGTGCTGGTGGCGGGACCGACTGCCAGCGGCAAGTCGGCGCTCGCCCTCGATCTCGCCGAACGCTTCGGCGGCGTCGTGATCAACGCGGACGCGATGCAGGTCTATCGCGAGCTACGGGTGCTGACCGCGCGGCCCGACACGGCGACCGAGACACGCGTGCCGCATCGGCTCTACGGGTTCCTGGCCGTCACCGAGGCCTTCTCCGCCGCGCGCTGGCGCGAGCGCGCGGTCGAGGAGATCCGCGCGGCGCAAGCGGTGGGCAAGCTGCCGATCGTCGTCGGCGGCACCGGCCTCTATCTCAAGGCGCTGATGGACGGTCTCTCGCCGGTACCGGAGATACCCGAAGCGGTCCGTGCGCGGATCCGGGCGCGCGTCGGCGAGATCGGCGCCGAGGCTTTCCACGCGGAATTCGCCGCGAAGGACCCGGCGATGGCGGCGCGGCTCCGGCCGTCGGACCCGCAACGCCTCGCGCGCGCGGCCGAGGTGCTCGAAGCGACCGGGACCTCGCTTGCCGAGTGGCAGGGGCGGGGATCGGCCGGGGAAGGCTTCAGGTTCCTGACGCATCTGCTGCTGCCGCCGCGCGAGGCGCTGCACGCTGCCTGCGACGCGCGCTTCCGGGCGATGGTCGAAAGCGGGGCGCTCGACGAGGCCCGCGCGATGCGGGCGTTCGGCCTCGACCCCGCGCTTCCAGCGACCCGCGCGGTGGGTCT
>JAEULB010000133.1 GCA_016792585.1 Rhodospirillaceae bacterium | reverse complement strand
TCGTCCATCAGCGCTTCGTAGAGCGGCACGCCGAGCGCCGCCGACTTGATCCGCGCCTTCTCCTTGGTCAGGTCGAGCACCTTCTTGAGGTGCGGCATCAGCATCGCCAGGTCGGAGGCGGGACGCGCCTTACGCCACACCATCTCGGATTCGAGCGCCGCCTTGGAAAGCGCCGCGACTAGGTCGGCCGGCACCGCGGTCGCATGCAGGCGCACCCGCTTCATCTCGCGCAGATTGGCCCGCTGCCAGTCGTCGAGCGTGTTGTCGCCGCCGGCCTCGTCCATCAGGTCGCCGACCTTGGCATCGGTCAGCATCTCGTGGCGCATCACCTGCAGCGTCGCGATGACCTCGGAGCGGCCGGCATTGCCGCCTTCCGGCATCATCGCCGCGCGATCCCATCCCAGCAACGCGCCTGCGTCGCCGACGACGCCCATGCGCTTGAACCGGCCTTCGAGCTCGAGATAGGCGCTCATCGGAGGTCCCTCTCGCGTTCGAGCTTTAGATGGAAGAGGACGTAGATGACCACCAGCGCGATCGCGAGCGAATACCAGGTGATCGCGTATTGCAGGTGGTCGTTGCGCAGCGCCACCTGGATCTCGCCGCCGACCGGGAAGCCGCCGGGGATCGCCTGGCGAAGGCCTTCGATCAGGTAGGGCCGGACTTCCGGCAGCCCTGCCTTCTTCGCCATCGCCTGGACGTCGGCGGAGAACCAGAGGTTCTTGTCGGGCTCGTTCTCGGGCGTGAAGTATGTCCTGAGATTGGGGCGGCGGATCAGGCCCTCGACCGTGGTCGGGCCTTCGATCAGGCTCTGCTGGCGTGTCCGCGGATCCTTGCGGTCGAGAGGCACCCAGCCGCGATCGACGATCGCCAGCGCGCCGTCGTCGGTGCGGAACGGCGTCAGGATCGCCCAGCCGCCGCGGCCGTTGAAGGTGCGGCCGGCAAGGAACATCTCCTGGTCGTTGAGATAGCGCCCGGAGAGCCGGACGCGCCGATACTCCTGGGTCTCATGCGCATTGCCCGGCGGTGCCGTGGTCAGCGCCTCGGCATTCACCCGCTCGGCAAAGGCACGGATCAGGCCCTCCTTCCAGGCGAGCCGGTTCATCTGCCAGGTGCCGAGCGCCAGCAGCACGATCAGGGCCGGAACAGAGATCACGGTCGGCCAGAAGGCCGGGCGGAAGCGGCGGATCATGGGACGTCGTCTCCAAGGCCGCGGTGGCGATACTGGAGCGCCACCAGGATGCCCTTCAGAGGCCGCAGCATGGCGATGGCGAGCGCCAGGATGACGGGTGGCCAGACCACCGCATGGAACCACATCGGCGGCTCCAGCTTCGTCTCGGCGAACAGCGCCATCGGCACCACGAGCGCGCCCAGCAGCAGGATCACGAACACCGCCGGTCCGTCGCCGGCGTCATGGGCACGGAGGTCCAGGCCGCAGACCTCGCAGGTCTCGCGGACCGCGAGCACGGCCAGCAGCCGTCCCTGCCCGCAACGCGGGCAACGGCAGCGGAGCCCGGTCGAGACGGGCGAGAGCGGCGGGTATGTGTCGGGCACGGGCTACCCTGTGCCTGAAGCCAAAGCCCAACACAAGAGGGGCCCGAAACAAGAAGGGCCGCGCTCGCGCGCGGCCCTTGAGTACTTATGACGCGCGGCGATCAGTGGCCGCCGCCGGCGTTGGGGCCGGCGCCCCACCAGTAGATGCAGATGAACAGGAACAGCCAGACCACGTCGACGAAGTGCCAGTACCAGGCCGCCGCCTCGAAGCCGAAGTGCTGGTCGGGCTTGAAGTGCCCGGCGAGCGCGCGGAAGAAGCAGACGATCAGGAACAGCGTGCCGATCAGCACGTGGAAGCCGTGGAAGCCGGTCGCCATGAAGAAGACCGACGAATAGATGCCGTCCTTGAAGCCGAAGGCGGCGTGGCTGTACTCGTAGGCCTGCACGCAGGTGAACAACGCGCCCAGCAGGATCGTGCAGCCGAGGCCCTGGATCAGGCCCTTGCGGTCGCCCTCAAGCAGCGCGTGATGCGCCCAGGTCACGGTGACGCCCGACAGCAGCAGGATCAGCGTGTTCATGAACGGCAGGTCGAACGGATCGAAGGTGATCACGTTCGCCGGCGGCCAGACGTGGTTGATCGCCTCGGTCGGATAGAGCGCGTTGCCGAAGAAGGCCCAGAAAAAGGCCGAGAAGAACATCACCTCGGAGGCGATGAACAGCGCCATGCCGTAGCGGAGCCCGATCTGGACCACCGGCGAGTGGTGCCCCTGGTGCTCGGCCTCGTTCACCACGTCGCGCCACCACAGGAACATCGTGGCGAGCACCAGCACCAGGCCGATGACCAGGACCCAGGGGCCCTTGTCGACGAACCACATGAGCGTGCCGGCGACCAGCACCAGCGAGGCAAGCGAGCCGACCAGCGGCCACGGGCTGGGATCGACCAGATGGTACTGGTGCGCTCGGCTGCCGACGACGACGGGGTTTTCGCTCATCTGACGTCTCTCCGGAGTGACGCTAGTTCACCTTGGGTGCCTTGGACCGGGCGGCGTCCGCGATCATGCGGGCGCCCTCCTGGTTCTTGGCCTTGAAGAAGCTGTAGGACAGGGTCACGGCGCCGACGGCGTCCATGTGCTTGTCCTTGGCGAGATCGGGATCGAGGAAGAAGGTGATCGGCATCTCGACCTTCTCGCCCGGCTTCAGCACCTGCTCGGTGAAGCAGAAGCATTCGAGCTTGTTGAAGTGGATGCCCGCCTTCGACGGGGTGACGTTGAAGGTGGCGGTGCCGACCACCGCCTCGCGACCGTAGTTCTCGGCGATGTAGTGGACGAGCATGGGCTCGCCGACCTTGACCCGGACCGAGCGTTCGGCCGGGCGGAAGTTCCAGGGCAGGTCCGTCGCCACATCGGCGTTGAAGCTGACGGTGATCCAGCGGTCGATCGCGTGATCGGGTGCCACCTCGGCGCGCTGCGTCGTGCCGCCGAAGCCGGTCACCTGGCAGAACAGCTGGTAGAGCGGAACCGAGGCATAGGCCAGCGCGAACATGCCGACGGCGACGCCGGCAACCAGACCCGCGACGCGGCCGTTGGACGCCATCAGTGGCCTCCCATCCGCGTGATGGTCATCACGTAGAAGAGCACGCAGAGCCCCAGCAGCACGACCAGCATGGCGCGGTTGCGCGCCTTCCTGCGGCGTACGAACTCCTTGCCGTCCTGCTCGGTCATCGCCGTCATCCCGCCCGATCCACGATCAGGAGCGCGAACAGCGCGAAGAGGTAGAGGATCGAGAAGCCGAACATCTGCTTGGCCGGCCGGTCGTCGTCGCTGCCGAGCACGCGGAGGGCCGACAGGATGAAGAGCGAGCTCAAGCCCAGCGCGCCGGCCGCGTACCAGCCGCCGGCGATACCGAGCGCGAAGGGCGCCAGCGACAGCGGCAGCAGGATCAGCGTGTAGATCAGCATCTGGCGCCTGGTCGCGGCCGCGCCGGCGACCACCGGCAGCATCGGCACGCCCGCCTTGGCGTAGTCGCCCGAGCGGAAGAGCGCCAGCGCCCAGAAATGCGGCGGAGTCCAGAAGAAGATCAGCAGGAACAGCACGACCGACGCGACCGACACATCGCCGGTGACCGCGGCCCAGCCGATCATCGGCGGGAAGGCGCCGGCAGCGCCGCCGATCACGATGTTCTGCGGCGTGCGCCGCTTCAGCCACATCGTGTAGACGAAGACGTAGAAGAGGATCGCCAGAGCCAGCAGCGCGGCGGCCGCCCAGTTGACGCCGAGGCCCATGACCACGACCGAGCCCCCGGCGAGCACGACGCCGAAGCTCAGCGCCTCGCCGGGCTCGACCCGGCCGGCCGGGATCGGGCGGCCCGAGGTGCGGGCCATGACCGCGTCGATGTCGCGGTCGAACCACATGTTGATCGCGCCGGCGGCACCGGAGCCGACGGCGATGCAGAGGACGGCGATCGCTGCCAGCACCGGGTTCAGCTGTCCCGGCGCCACGAACAACCCGGCGAAGCCGGTGAACACCACGAGCGACATCACCCGGGGCTTCAGGAGCTCCCAGTAGTCGGATACCTGGGGGCCGTCGAGGACGGCCCCCAGGGCTCCGGAACGCGTGTCGATCGAGGTGTCGGACACGAAACCGCTGCTACTTCACGACCGGGACGCGGTCGAAGGTGTGGAACGGAGGCGGCGAACTCACCGTCCACTCGAGCGTGGTCGCACCGTCGCCCCACGGGTTGGCGCCGACCTTCTTACCCGCCAGCAGCGTGTGGAACACGATGACGATGAAGAAGAGGGTCGAGGCGAACGAGATGTAGGAGCCGTACGAGGCGATCATGTTCCAGCCGGCATAGGCGTCCGGATAGTCCGGGATGCGGCGCGGCATGCCGGCGAGACCGAGGAAGTGCATCGGGAAGAACGTCAGGTTCACGCCGACGAACGTCGTCCAGAAATGGATCTGGCCGAAGGTCTCGTTGTACTGGCGCCCGCACATCTTCGAGATCCAGAAGTAGAACCCGCCGAAGATCGCGAACACCGCGCCCAGCGACAGCACGTAGTGGAAGTGCGCCACCACGTAATAGGTGTTGTGCAGCGAGACGTCGGCGCCGGCGTTCGCCAGCACCACGCCGGTGACGCCGCCGACGGTGAACAGGAAGATGAAGCCGAGCGCCCACAGCATCGGCGTCTTGTACTCGATCGACCCGCCCCACATCGTGGCGAGCCACGAGAAGATCTTAACGCCTGTCGGCACCGCGATGACCATGGTCGCCGCGGTGAAGTAGGCGCGCGTGTCGACGTCGAGGCCGACCGTGTACATGTGGTGCGCCCACACGACGAAGCCGATCACGCCGATCGCGACCATCGCGTAGGCCATGCCGAGATAGCCGAACACGGGCTTGCGCGAGAAGGTCGAGACGATGTGGCTGATCATGCCGAAGCCCGGCAGGATCAGGATGTAGACCTCGGGGTGGCCGAAGAACCAGAACAGGTGCAGGAACAGCACCGGATCGCCGCCACCGGCCGGCTCGAAGAAGGCCGTGCCGAAGTGGCGGTCGGTCAGCAGCATGGTGATCGCGCCGGCGAGGACCGGCAGCGACAGCAGCAGCAGGAACGCCGTCACCAGCACCGCCCACACGAACAGCGGCATCTTGTGAAGCGTCATGCCGGGCGCGCGCATGTTGAAGATCGTGGTGATGAAGTTGATCGCGCCTAGGATCGAAGACGCGCCGGCAAGGTGCAGCGAGAAGATCGCCATGTCGACGCTGAGGCCCGGATGCCCGGTCAGGCTCGATAGCGGCGGATAGACGGTCCAGCCGACGCCGGCGCCGCCGTCGATCAGCGACGAGCCCAGCAGCAGCACGAACGACGGGATCAGCAGCCAGAAGCTGATGTTATTCATGCGCGGGAACGCCATGTCGGGCGCGCCGATCATGATCGGCACCAGCCAGTTGCCGAAGCCGCCGATCATCGCCGGCATCACCATGAAGAACACCATGATGAGGCCGTGCGCGGTGATCAGCACGTTGAACAGCTGGTGGTCGCCGCCGAGGACCTGGTCGCCCGGGGTCTGCAGCTCCATGCGGAAGACGACGCTCATCGCGCCGCCGATCAGGCCGGCGACGACGGCGAAGATCAGGTAGAGCGTGCCGATGTCCTTGTGGTTGGTCGAGCAGAACCAGCGCACGAAGAAGCTCGGATAGTGGTCGTGATGGCCGTGGTCATGCCCGTGACCATGAGCGTGGTCGTGGCCGTGGGCGTCGGTCTTGGCAGCCATGAAAGTCTCCCTCGCCTAGCGCTTGATCTCGGCGACGTTGATGGAAGCGGGGGCCTGGGCGAACTTCTTCTTCGCCTCCTCCGCCCACTTGGCATAGGCGTCCTTGGACAGCGCCTGGACCTTGATCGGCATGAACCCGTGGTTCACGCCGCAGATCTGGTTGCACTGGCCGTAATAGGTGCCTTCCTTGGTGATGTTGACCCAGCCTTCGTTGAGGCGGCCCGGGGTCGTGTAGACCTGCACGCCGAGCGCCGGCATGAACCAGGAATGCATCACGTCGGTCGAGGCGAACTGGATACGGACGTTGGTGTTGATCGGCAGCACCACCGGCTGGTCGACGTCGAGGAGCCGCTTCTGGCCCGGCTTCAGGTCGGCCGCGGCGACGATGTTAGAGTCGAACTTGACCTCGCCGAGATCGGGATACTCGTAGGACCAGTACCACTGGTGGCCGACGACCTTGAGGGTCATCTCCGGGTTCGGCGTGCGATCCCCGTAGTAGAGCAGCTTGAACGACGGCACCGCGACCACCACCAGGATGACCACCGGGATCACCGTCCACAGCACCTCAAGCGTGGTGTTGTGCGCGGTCTTCGACGGCGTCGGATTGGCGCTCTTCCGGAACTTCCAGCAGATGTAGACCATCAGCGCGAGCACGAAGATCGTGATCAGCGTGATGATCACCAGCAGGAAGTCGTGGAAGTCGTGGATCCGGAGCTTCACCAGCGACGCCGGCTCCTGGAAGCCCAGCTGCCACGGCTTCGGCTCGGCAGCGAGAGCCGGCCCGATGCCGGCGAGAAGCGCCAGCACTCCAAGGCCGAGGCGTTGCACCATCCGCACGATCTCAAGCATCGGTCTCGGACCCGTGTTAATTGCGGAAACGACCCGAGCCGCGACCGGCGAACCCCGGACACGGCCCGGCGGACCGGGCTCTCGCCTGACCTAAGGTCTTGCCCTGAAAGGACTTGCCCCCGGTCGGCATCAAGCCGGCCACCCTGTCCCGGAGGCTATCCAAGGGGCGGTCCTGCCGCAAGGCGGCCATACTTGCGCCAAAGTGTCGCGCCGAGACGCGAGGTCCGGGCCGCCCGCCGTGGACGGCCGTTCCGGAGCGGGCCTATAGTCGAAGTTCCTCAAGGAAAACGATTGGGATAGCGCCGATGAGCGCCAAGCGACCGGGGATCGAGGACTGGAAGAAGCTGGCGGCCAAGGAGCTGGGGCCGGACGGCGATCCGGGGAACCTGGTCTGGCAGACCCCGGAAGGCATCCCGGTCAAGGCGCTCTATACCGAATCGGACCTGGAAGGGATTGAGCACCTGGGCGGGCTCCCGGGCCTCGCCCCCTACGTCCGCGGCCCCCGGGCTACCATGTACGCCAACCGGCCCTGGACCATCCGGCAATACGCCGGCTTCTCGACCGCCGAAGAGTCGAACGCCTTCTACCGGCGCTGCCTGGCCCAGGGGCAGATGGGGCTTTCGATCGCCTTCGACCTCGCCACCCACCGCGGATACGACTCCGACCACCCGCGCGTCGTCGGCGACGTCGGCAAGGCCGGCGTCGCCATCGACTCCGTCGAGGACATGAAGGTGCTCTTCGACGGCATCCCGCTCGACAAGATGAGCGTGTCGATGACGATGAACGGCGCGGTGCTGCCGGTGCTGGCGGGCTACGTCGTCGCCGCCGAGGAACAGGGTGTCGCGCAGGAGAAGCTCTCCGGCACGATCCAGAACGACATCCTGAAGGAGTTCATGGTCCGGAACACCTACATCTATCCGCCCGGACCCAGCATGCGGATCGTCTCGGACATCATCGAGCACACCGCGCGGCACATGCCGAAGTTCAACTCGATCTCGATCTCGGGTTATCACATCCAGGAGGCAGGGGCGACCTGCGTGCAGGAGCTCGCCTACACGCTCGCCGACGGTCTTGACTACGTGCGCGCGGCCAAGGCGCGCGGTCTCGCGGTCGACGACTTCGCGCCGCGCCTCTCGTTCTTCTTCAACATCGGCATGAACTTCTTCATGGAGATCGCCAAGCTGCGCGCCGCGCGCCTGCTGTGGGCGAAGCTGATGGGGCAGTTCGATCCGAAGAAGCCGGCGAGCCTGGCGCTCCGCACCCACTGCCAGACCTCGGGCGTGAGCCTGACCGAGCAGGATCCTTACAACAACGTCATCCGCACGACGATCGAGGCGATGGCGGCGGTGCTGGGCGGCACCCAGTCGCTGCACACTAACGCCTTCGACGAGGCGCTGGCGCTGCCGACGCCGTTCTCGGCCCGCATCGCGCGCAACACGCAGCTGGTGATCGCGGAGGAAACCGGCATCCCGAAGGTGATCGACCCGCTCGGCGGCAGCTACTACATCGAGAGCCTTACCAAGTCGGTCGCCGACGCCGCGATGAAGCTGATCGACGAGGTCGAGGCGATGGGCGGCATGACCAAGGCGATCGAGGCCGGCCTGCCGAAGCTCCGCATCGAGGAATCCGCCGCCCGCCGCCAGGCCCGCGTCGACAGGGGCGAGGACGTGATCGTCGGCGTCAACAAGTACCGGCCCGACGAGGAGACCAAGGTCGAGCTCCTCGACATCGACAACAGCCGGGTGCGCGAGAACCAGCTCGCCCGCCTGCAGCGCGTGAAGGGCACGCGCGACCAGGCGAAGGTCGAGGCTGGCCTCGCCGCGATCACCAGGGCGGCCGAGACCGGCGAAGGCAACCTGCTGGCGCTGGCGATCGAGGCGACGCGGGCGCGCGCCACGGTCGGCGAGATCTCGGATGCGCTGGAGCGCGCCTTCGGCCGCTACCGAGCGACGATCCGCAGCGTCACCGGCATCTACGGCGGCGCCTACCGCGACGACGGCAAGTTCCGCGGCATCCGCGCCGCGACCGAGGACTTCGCGAAAGAGGAAGGCCGCCGCCCCCGCATCCTGGTCGCCAAGCTGGGCCAGGACGGCCACGACCGCGGCGCCAAGGTGATCGCCACCGCCTTCGCCGACTTAGGCTTCGACGTCGACATCGGCCCGCTGTTCTCGACGCCCGAGGAAGCCGCGCGCCAGGCGATCGAGAACGACGTGCACGTCGTCGGCATCTCGAGCCAGGCAGCCGGCCACAAGACGCTGGTGCCGGCGCTGCGGAAGGCGCTCGACGCTGAGGGTGCACGCGACATCCTGATCATCTGCGGCGGCGTGATCCCGCCGCAAGACTACGCCTTCCTCAAGGCGCACGGCGTCGCCGCGATCTACGGGCCCGGCACCAACATCGTGGAAGCCGCCGCGGAAGTTCTGTCGCTGATCCGGAGCGTACGGAGCAAGGCGGCCTAGCCGCCGCGCCTCACCGTCGCCGCGCGCCAGAGCAGCGGCACGAGCACCAGCGCCACGGCCGGGAAGATGAGCCAGTTGATCGTCTCCCAGCCCGAGGCGTGCAGCAGGTTGCCGGAGAAGAATGAGGCGGCAGCGACCACGCCGAAGATAATGAAGTCGTTGGCGCCCTGCGCCTTGCCGCGCTCTTCCGGGGAGTGGCAATCGGTCACCATCGCCGTCGCGCCGATGAAGCCGAAGTTCCAGCCGACGCCGAGCAGGATCAGCGCCACCCAGAAATGCCCGAGGTCGAGGCCGCCGAGAGCGACCGCGCCCGAAGCGCCGGTCAAGAGCAGGCCGACGGCCGCGACGCGCTCCTTGCCGAAGCGTGCGATCAGCGATCCTGTGAAGAAGCTGGGCACGAACATCGCCAGCACGTGCCACTGGATGCCGAGCGCCGCGTGATCGACCGAGTGGCCGTGGCCGACCATCGCCACCGGCGAGGCGGTCATCACGAAAGTCATCAGGCCGTATGAGACGACGCCGGTCGCGACCGCCAGCATGTAGCGCGGCGACATCAGGATCGCCTTGAGCGGGCGTCCGCCGCTCTGCGCCGCCGTAGACGCGACGCTTGGCGTGCGCAGCAGGAGCAGCACCGGTATGACGAGCACCGCGAGCGCCGCCTGGCTGAGGAAGCTGCCGGCGAAAGGTGCCGAGGGGATCGCGTCGCGCGTCCAGATCACCAGCTGCGGGCCGATCACGGCGGCGAACAGCCCGCCGACCAGCACGGACGAGATCGCCTTCGCCTTGAGCGGACCGGAAACGCCGTCGGCGGCGGCGAAGCGATAGCTCTGGACGGTGGCGCCCTGGAAGCCGGCGGCGAAGGTGCCGAGGCAGAAAAGCAGGAACGCCGCAGCGAAGATGCCGCCAGCGGCGAGCAGACCGGCGACGACGGCGGTGAGAGCGCCGAGCAGGTAGGCGCTTCGGCGCCCGAGCTGGCGCATCAGGTAGGCGGCCGGGAGCGTCGAGAGCGCGAGGCCGAGATTGTACAGGCTGACGGGCAACGTCACGAGCGCCGGACTCGGCGCCAGGGCCTGGCCGACCAGGCCGCCCAGCGAGATGATGATCGGCGGCCCCGCCCCGCCCAACGCCTGGGCGACCGTCAGCAGCCGGATGTTCCTTTGAGCTTGAGCCTCAGTCGTCACGCTACGCCTTCCTTCGTCGTCTAAAAGAAGATGCCGCCGCGACGGATCGCGGCGGCACCCTCGTCACCTTGATAGATGGAACCGCTACTCCGCGGCGATCGGCAGCGCCGCGTCGGTCTGCTTGAGGCCGAGCATAAGATCCATGTTCTGGACGCAGGCGCCGGAAGCGCCCTTGCCGAGATTGTCGAGGCGCGCGGTCAGCAGAGCCTGGCCGTTCGCCTCGTTCTCGAACACGAACAGCTCCATCATGTTGGTGCCGTTGAGCGCATCCGGAGCGAGCTCGGTCGAGCTGCCCAACGGCATCACCTTGACGAAGCGCTGGCCGGCATACCGCTCGGCGAGGATGGCGTGCAGATCCTTGCCCGATGCCTTCTTCGCCAGCGTGCGGAGGTGCAGCGGCACGTTGATCAGCATGCCCTGCGCGAAGGCGGCGATAGAAGGCTGGAACACCGGCGCGCCGGTCAGCTTGCCGTAAACCTTCATCTCCGGCAGGTGCTTATGCTTAAGCTCCAGCGCATAAGCGAGAAAGGCGTGCTTCGGTTTCGCGGTCGAGCGGCCTTCATAGACGTCGATCAGCGACTTGCCCGCGCCCGAATAGCCCGAGATCGCATTCACCGTGACCGGGTGATCGGCCGACATGACGCCGGCATCGGTCAGCGGACGGATCAACGCGATCGCGCCGGTCGGATAGCAGCCCGGGTTGGAGACGCGCTTCGAGGCGCGGATCTTCTCCGCCTGCCCCGCCACCAACTCCGGGAAGCCATAGGCCCAGTCCGGGTTGACGCGGTGCGCTGTGGACGGGTCGATCACTCGGGTGTTCGGGTTGTCGATCAGGGACACCGCCTCGCGCGCGGCATCGTCGGGAAGGCAGAGGATCGCCAGGTCGGCGGCGTTCAGCATCCGCTTCCGCTCGGCCGGGTCCTTCCGCTTGTCGTGATCGATGCTGACCAGCTCGATGTCCGGACGGCCTCGCAGGCGCGCCTGGATCTGCAATCCGGTCGTTCCTGCCTCCCCGTCAATGAACACCGCCGGCCGAGCCATCGCACGTCTCCTTCCAAGGAATTGGGTACTACTCAGACAAAGACAGCAGCGAAGCGTTCCCGCCCGCTGCTGTCGTGTCGATCGATATTGTGCGTTCAGTCGCGAAACGATGCAAGTAGAAGGGGCCCCCGGCCTTTGGCCCCGTGCCGGAAAGCCCTTCGCCGCCAAAGGGTTGAACGCCGACCACGGCGCCGATCATGTTCCGGTTCACGTAGGTGTTGCCGACGCCGATTCCGCGGATCACCCGCTCGACCGTGCCGTCGATGCGGCTGTGGACGCCGAGCGTGAGCCCGAAGCCGGTGCCGCGGATCTCGGCCAGGATCCGCTCCAGGTCGCGGGCGCGGTAACGGACGACGTGCAGGATCGGCCCGAACACCTCGCCCGGCAGGCGCCTGATCGAATCGATCTCGACCGCCATCGGCGCGAAGAAGGTGCCCTTCGACGAGTCGACCGACGCGCGGGCCACCACTCTCCCTTCGCGCGTCATCTTCGCCGCGTGCTTTTCCAGCATCTCGAGCGCGTCCCTGTCGATCACCGGGCCGATGTCGGTCGCGAGCAGGCCGGGGTCGCCGACCGTCAGCTCCTTCATCGCTCCGGCGAGCATCGCCAGCGTCCGGTCCGCGACCTCCTCCTGAAGGAAGAGGACGCGGAGCGCCGAGCAGCGCTGGCCGGCGCTCTGGAAGGCCGAGGTGATCGCGTCCTGCACCACCTGCTCGGGCAGAGCGGATGAGTCGACGATCATCGCGTTCTGGCCGCCGGTCTCGGCGATGAACGGCACGATCGGGCCGTCGCGATCGGCGAGCGCCTTCGCGATCTTGCGCGCCGTGTCGGTCGAACCAGTGAAGGCGACGCCCGAGATGCGCCCGTCCTCGACGAGCCTGGCGCCGACCTTGCCGTCGCCCGGCAGCAGATGGACCACGTCGCCGGGGATGCCGGCCTCGTGCATCAGGCGGACAGCGAAAGTCGCGATCGCCGGCGTCTGCTCCGCCGGCTTGGCGATCACCGCATTGCCGGAAGCCAGCGCCGCGGCGACCTGGCCGGTGAAGATCGCGAGCGGGAAATTCCATGGGCTGATGCAGGCGAAGACGCCGCGGCCGTGCAGCTCCAGCCGGTTTCTTTCGCCGGTAGGACCTGGAAGGTCGATCGGCTTGGCGAAGTCGGCGCGCGCACGCGCGGCGTAGTAGCGGCAGAAGTCGACCGCTTCTCGCACCTCGGCAACCGCATCGGACAACGTCTTGCCGGCCTCGCGCACGCAAAGCGCCATCAACGCCGGCATGTGGGTCTCGTAGAGCGAGGCCAGGCGTTCGAGCGCCAGCGCGCGATGCTCGGCCGGCGTCTCGTCCCAGTCTTTCGCTGCGCCCGATGCCGCCGCGAGCGCGCGCTCGACCGTCGCATCGTCGGCCTCGACGATACTGCTGACCTTCCGGCCGGAATCCGAGGGATCGAAGCCCGTGCGTTCGCTGCCCCCGACCGAACGGCCGCCGACCAAAGGCTCGGCGCGCCAGGGGGTTGCCGTCGCCTTCTCCATGGCCTCGGCGAGATCGAGGAGCGAGGGATCGTCGGAAAGGTCGATACCGCGCGAGTTCGCTCGCTCCGGCCGGTAGAGGTCGAGCGGGTGCGGGATGCGCGGGTGCGGCTTGGCAGCGAGGCTGCGGAGCCGCGAAACCGGGTCGGCGACGATCTCCTCGATCGGCAGGGACTCGTCGACGATGCGGTTGACGAAGGAAGTGTTGGCGCCGTTCTCGAGCAGGCGGCGAACCAGATAGGCCAGCAGGTCCTCGTGCGTGCCGACCGGCGCATAGACGCGGCACGGCACCTGCTGGATCACTTGCTCGTAGAGCGCCTCGCCCATGCCGTGCAGGCGTTGGAACTCGAAGGGCTGGTTGCCGGCAAGCACGCGGATCGCCGCCAGCGTATGCGCGTTGTGGGTCGCGAATTGCGGATAGAACGCATCCGGGGCGGTCAGCAGCCGCTTGGCGACGGCGAGGTACGAAACGTCGGTCGAGACCTTGCGGGTGAAGACCGGGTAACCCAGGCCGCGCTCCTGCGCGCGCTTCACCTCCGAATCCCAGTAGGCGCCCTTGACCAGGCGTACCATCAGCCTGCGCCGGGACTCGCGCGCGATCTCCTGCAGCTGATCGACCACTGCGGCAGCACGCTTCTGATAAGCCTGCACCGCGAGCCCGAACCCGTCCCAGCCCTTCAGCGACGGCGCCGCCGAGACTGCGGCGATGATGTCGAGCGAAAGCTCGAGCCGGTCGGCTTCCTCGGCATCGACGGTGAAGCCGATGCCATGGTTCGCCGCCTCTTCGGCGAGCGTGACCAGGCGCGGCACCAGCTCGGCCATCACGCGCTTGCGCTTGCCGTGCTCGTAGCGCGGGTGGATCGCCGAGAGCTTGACCGAGATCCCGGGACTCTGGATCGGCCCCCTGCCCTTCGCCGCCTTGCCGATCGCGGCGATCGCCGCCTGATACGAAGCGAGGTAGCGGTCGGCATCGGCCTGGGTACGCGCCGCCTCGCCCAGCATATCGTAGGAGTAGCGGTAGCCTTTGGCCTCCATCGGCTCCGCGCGCTCCAGCGCCTCGTCGATATTGCGGCCCATCACGAACTGCTTGCCGAGGATCCGCATCGCCTGGGTCACCGCCTGGCGGATCACCGGCTCGCCCGAGCGGCGGACGATGCGGCGGAGCACGTTGGTCCAGTCGCGGTCCTCGTCGTCCTGGCCCAAGCCCATGACGCGGCCGGTCAGCATCAGCGCCCAGGTCGAGGCGTTGACGAACAAGGAGTCGGACTCGCCGAGATGGCTTTCCCAGTCGGCGCCGCCGATCTTGTCGCGGATCAGGCGGTCGGCGGTCTCGGCATCGGGGATTCGCAGCAGCGCTTCGGCGAGGCACATCAGCACCACGCCCTCGCGGCTGGAAAGGGCGTATTCGTGGAGGAAGGCGTCGAGGCCCCCGGACGTGCGGCGCTTGCGCACCTCCTGCACCAGCATCCTCGCCGTCAGGGTCACCTGGCGCATCTGCTCCGGCGTCAGCGCCGCGTCGTTCAGCAGCGCCTCGACGACCTGCGTCTCGTCGGCACGATAGAGCGCCTGCAGCTTGGCTTCGGTGCCGCCGGCGCGCGAGGGCGGCTCGTCGAAGACGAAGGGTCGATCCATGGCGGCGGCCTCAGCTCTGCTTCTGGAAGAAGCCGCTGGTCTTCGCCCACTCGAGCACGGTCTTCTTGTACTCGTCGCTGAAGTGGCCGGGCAGGAAGGGTGAAGCCCCGGCGAGATCGACCGACACGAATGCGTCGCCCTGGCGCCGCATCGTCCAGAAGCCGGTGTATGACGAGACCGGGCCCAGGACCTCGGAGACCGCCAGGGTCACGCCGGGGTGATAGGGCTTCCTGTTCTTCGGATCGACGACCGCGTCGCGGTCGATGTTGGCGCGAAGGAATGCCTCGTCGACCTCGGAGATCTGCTGCTCCAGGTCGTCGCCGCAGAGGAGCCCGCCTTCAGCGACCAGCCGCTTCCCTTCCACCAGGTCGGCGAGGACGTCGGCGTAGTAGTGCGAGCCGTCGATGTGGACGATGTCGAAGGCGCGGTCGCGCAGCATCGACAGCACCTGCTTCGAGCTGCCGCGCAGATGATCGACGCGGGTCTTCTTCGAGACGCAGGACGCGTTGTGGCGGAAGACCGAGTATGCCAGCTCGGTCGAGGCGGCGCGGTCCATGATCTTGTAGGCGCCGTCGATGTTGATATCGTCGGCGGCGAGATAAGGCGCCCAGGTGTCGACGCAGAGGATCTCGCTGTCGCCCGGGATGAAGCGGTCGATCGCCGCCCCCCAGGTCAGCACCGAGGCTCCCATCCACGAGCCGACCTCGAGAATGCGGATCCCGGTGCCGCGGGTGGCGAACAGCGAGACCGCGGCGGTCAGCCACAGATGGCGCATCGCGTTGGCGTGGCCGAGCTGCATGGCATTGAGCGAGTCGGGCAGGAAAGGCTTGCCCGGCGAGATCAGGGCGAGGATGTCCTTCATGGCCCCATCATAGCGTGCCGACGCGGCGCGCCAGAGGGTCCGCGAACCAGCTTTCCTGTTGGAAATATCGCCTCCGCCATGGCAAGCTTCGGCCTTCCCCGCCCGGAGCGCCCCCATGACCGCCGTCCCCATCCGCGCCCGCTCGACCTCGGCCCAGGAGGAGGCGGAGTGGAAGCTCAGGACCGACCTCGCCGCCGTCTTTCGCGTCCATGCGCGGCTCGACTGGAACGAGCAGATCGGCAACCACCATTCGGTGATGCTGCCGGGCAGCCCCGACAGGCCGCTGTTCCTGATCAATCCGCGGGGCCTCCTGTTCCAGGAGATCACCGCCTCCAACCTGATCGTCTGCGACCTTGACGGCAACGTGGTGCGCGGCACGGGCGAGCTGCGCAAGGTCGCCTTCTGCATCCATGCCCGCATCCACCTCGCCAATCCGAAGGCCGTGGCGCTGCTGCACGTTCATCCGCAGTACCTGACCGCGCTGTCGATGATCGAGGACGGGCGGCTCGAGCTCTCGCACTTCAACAACCTGACGCTCAACGACCGCATCGCCTACGACGAAGAGACCAACGACGCGATCACGCCCGAAGAGGGCGACCGCTATGCCAAGGTCCTCGGGGACAAGACGATCCTCCTGATGCCCCACCACGGCGTCACCGTGATCGGCCCGACGATCGAGGAGGCGTTCGACGAACTCCATGGCGCCGAGCGCACCGCGATGTACCAGATCACCGCGATGCAGACCGGCCGCAAGCTCCGCACCTTCCCAGACCACATGCGCCGCCGGTATCTCGGCCGGATCGGCGATCGCTGGGATTCCCGCATGCATCTCGACGCCTGGCGGCGAATCCTCGACAAGGAAGAGCCGGACTACGCGAGCTAGAGTTTCCAGAAAGGCTGAATGACCGATGACCGACGCGTCCTCCTCCCGCGCCAACGACAACCCCTACCTCCGCCTCAACGTCCGCCCGTTCATCAACTGCGCCTCGGTGCGCACGATCCACGGCGGCAGCCTTATGCGCCCCGAGGTGAAGGCGGCGATGGCCCGTGCCGGCGGGCAGTTCGTGAACATCTACGAGCTCATGGAAGAGGCCGGGAAGCGCATCGGCGAACTGATGGGCTGCGAGTTCGGCATCGTCACGCCGGGCAGCGCCGCCGCGGTCTGCCTCGGCACCGCCGGCGCGGTCGCCGGGAACGATCCCGAGCGCATCTCGCGCCTGCCGCTGACCGAAGGCATGCGCAACAAAGTGCTGATGCCGAAGGGGCACCGTTTCTCCTACGACCACGCGATCCGCATGGTCGGCACCACGATCCACGAGTTCGCGTCGAGGGAAGAGCTCGTGAAGATGCTGGAAGACCCGACCGTCGCCATGATCTGCGTCTACGGCCTGGTCGAGCCGAACGGCCCGGTGCAGTTCGAGGACATGGTCGCGCTGGCGAAGGCGAAGAACGTGCCCATCATGGTCGATGCCGCATCCGAGCATATCGAGCGGCCCTCGCCGTGGCTGGTCCGCGGCGCCGACATGGTGATCTATTCCGGTGGCAAGTTCCTGCAGGCACCGCAGGTGACCGGCCTGCTGCTCGGCAAGGAGAAGATCATCCGCGCCGCCTGGGCCAACGCCTCGCCGCACCAGGGCATCGGCCGCCCGATGAAGGTCTCGAAGGAGGACATCATCGGCGTGGTCACCGCCCTCGAATACTGGACCACCGAGCGCGACCATCCGGGCGAGCGCAAGCAATGGGCCGACGACCTCGACACCATCGCCAGGAAGGTGACGGCGGTTCCTGGCGTCGAGGCCAAGGTTCGTGCCCCTTCGGGTGGCGTGAAGGTGCCGCGCCTGGTGATCTCGTGGGATCGTTCGAAGGTGAATCAGGCCGGTCTCGACATCCGCCAGCGCCTGCTGGACGGCGAGCCCCGCATCATGCTCGACGACATGGAAGCGACTGACCGCTCGGTCGTCGTCGATCCGTTCAACATGGTGAAGGGCGAAGCCGCGGTAGTCGGCGACGCGCTCGCCCGCGCGCTTTCGGCGAAGCCGATCGCGGTCGCGGCGGCGGCACCGGCGGTCAAGGTCGGCGGCAGCTGGGACGTGACGATCGACTTCGGCGACGGCCCGGCGACGCATCGCCTCGAGCTGACCCAGGCGGACGCCAAGCTCGGCGGCCGCCATAAGACCAAGTTCTTCGACAGCGAAGTTTCCGGTACGGTCGCCGGCGATCGCATCACGGTCTCGGCGCTGCATCGCTACGAGGGATGCAGGCTGGGTTACCGCTTCGAAGGAACCGTCAAGGACGGCAGCATGTCCGGTGACGTGGTGCTCGGCACCGGCGGCGAGGCCCATCAAGGCCCGGTCAATCTCGCCCAGTACGGAAAGACGACCTTCTCGGCGAAGCGCGTCGCCGGCTAGGACGGGATCAGCGTGGAGGGCGGCGCCGGATCTGCTGGCGCCGCGTTTCGTCGCCGCCGGACGGCGGCGCTGAATCCCGGCTCAGCCATTCGAGGCCGAGCAGGATCACGGACACGACAAGGAACATTGTGGCGATGACGCCGCCTACGCTCATGACACGAAACCTCGGACTCGACTGCTGCGCCGGGAAAGGCGCGAGCGAGGTTTTAGTTCCCCTCTGGTTTATACCCGGTTAACGCCCGGGCGGTTTTCTTATGAGAAATCATTGTTCTACGTCAGTGCCTTGGCGCCGAACCACGGGCGGTGATAGCGTTCCGGCCCCGACTGCTCCCGCAAGGATCTAAGGCACATGCGCGTCTTCACCGCCTCGCTGGCGACCGAGACCAATACCTTCTCGCCGATGCTGACCAGCCGGACGGAGTTCGAGGAGTCCTTCTACGCCCCGGCCGGCAAGCACCCGGACTACCCGAAGCTGTTCACCGCGCCCCTGGCGGCCGCGCGCAAGCGCGCCAAGTCGTCGAACTGGGAGGTGGTCGAGGGCACCTGCACCTTCGCCGAGCCCGCCGGCACGGTGACCCGCGAGGCGTACGAGGGTCTCCGCGAAGAAATCCTGGACCAGCTCAAGGCGGCGATGCCGGTCGACATCGTGCTGATGGGCCTGCACGGCGCCATGGTCGCCGACGGCTACGACGACTGCGAGGGCGATCTGCTCCAGCGCATCCGGAAGATCGTGGGGCCGAAGGTGCCGATCGGCGCCGAGCTCGATCCGCACTGCCACATGACCGACGCCATGCTCGCCTCGACCGACGCGATGATCTGCTTCAAGGAGTTCCCGCACACCGACTTCGCCGAGCGCGGCGAGGAACTGGTGCAGATCATCGCCGACACCGCGGTCGGCAAGATCAGGCCGGTGCAGAGCGTCTTCGACTGCCGGATGATCAACTCCTACCCGACCTCGCGCGAGCCGATGCGGAGCTTCGTCGACAAGTTCAAGGCGATGGAGGGCAAGGACGGGATCCTCTCGATCTCGATGGTCCAGTGCTATCCGTACGCCGACGTCCCTGACCTCGGCACCAAGATGCTGGTCGTCACCGACAACAACAAGGCGCTCGGCGACAAGATCGCGAAGCAGCTGGGCGACGAGCTGATCGCGATGCGCGACAGCGTG
>JAEULB010000124.1 GCA_016792585.1 Rhodospirillaceae bacterium | reverse complement strand
GATGCGGGCGCCGAGCCAGTCCCAGGAGGCGACTTCAGACAGTGACTCGGTGAAGGCGCCGACGGAACCTTTGCCGGCGCCGCCCTGGGTCGGGGCCGACTGCACCTCGACCGCGATCACGGCGTTGCGGCCGACCGCGGCGTTGATGCGTCCCACCGCGTCCTTGGCCTTACGCGCGAACTCGACCGCCGCCTTGCGACCGGCGGCGTCGTCGGAGGCGAGGCCGAAGGTCTTGTCCTTGACCAGCGTCTGCATCGTGCCGGGGATGCAGGTGACGACGAAATCCCAGTCCTTCTTCAGCGCCTTCAGCAGCCAGGCTTCGTCATGCGGGTGCAGCGTGCCGGTGAACGGCACTTCGAGGCCGCGCACGCTGGCCATCGCCTTGAGGCCATCGTAATAGGCGGTCTCTTCGGCCTCCTTCCAGGCAGCACTGGCAGGCGAGGTGGCATAGGCGCCGACGATGGAGGCCATGGGGATGTTCCGGTTGGGAGAGGAGGGAGAGTCGGCGGAGCTTAGCAGCGAAGCCGGCTCGCCCGATAGCGTCCGGGCGTCATGCCATAGGCGGCCTTGAAGCGTCGCGTCAGATGCGCCTGGTCGGCGAAGCCGAGGGCGGCCGCGACGCCGGCGGGCGTATCGCCGGAGGCCAACTGCCGCTTCGCGCGTTCGAGCCGGAGCAGCCTGAGATAGGCCGAGGGCGCGAGGCCGAAACGCCGCTGGAACAGGCGCGTCAGGTGAAAGCGGCTGAGGCCGGCGAGATCGGCGAGATCCTGCAGCGTGACCTCATCCTCGGGTGCGTCGCGCAGCCGGTCGCGGACGATCAGGATCGCGCGGTCGGCACGTCCGAGAGGGGCGGGCAGGGCGGCCCCGCCGTAGCGGCCGGCGAGATGCAGCAGGAGGCGGAGGATCGCTTCGTCGCGTTCGAGCGCCAGGGATCCGGGCGCGGCCGCGTCGTACGCGTCCGAGATCAGCCGGGCGCTCTCGGGGTCGATGGCCATCGGCCGGTCGAACTGGGGCTCGGGATCGCGGCTCTCGCCGGCAAGGAAACCCCGGACCGTGGCGGTGTCGAGGTAGAGCATCCGGTAGGCGAAGCCCTGGGCAGTGGTCGCGCGCCCGTCATGCAGCTCGGTCGGGTTGAACAGGAAGATCGCCCCGGGACAAGTCGCGTGGCTGATGCCGCGGCAGGTGAAGGTCTGCGACCCCATCTCGGTCATGCCGATCGAATAGGTTTCGTGCGCGTGCCGATCGTAGGCGTAGCGCGTGAAACGCGCATGCAGCCGCTCGATCCCGGTGCCGGGATCGGCGTCGTAGACGGCCCATTCTTTCTCGGGCGACAGCATGGCCGTACAAGATCCCTGGAAGCTTCCCTGCCAGCCTAGGCCCGTTCGCCCGCCCGGAGAAGACCATGCGCTTCGAGACCAAGATCGCGATCGCCATCAGGGCCGACCTACCCGCCTGGCAGAAGCTGAACGTGACCGCCTTCCTCGCCAGCTCGATCGCGGGGGCCGACAGGGAGCTGATCGGCCAGCCCTACGAGGACGGGGCAGGCGTCCGCTCGCTCGCGATGTTCCGCCAGCCGGTACTGGTCTTCGCCGGCTCGGCCGTGGATCTCGCCAAGGCGCATGGGCGGATGCGCGAGCGCAACCTGCCTTTCGCGCTCTACACCGAGGAAATGTTCACGACCGGACATGACGAGGCGAACCGTGCGGCGGTCAAGGCGGTGAAGACCGAAGAGTTGAAGCTGGTCGGCCTCGCGCTCCACGCCGACCGCAAGGACGTCGACAAGGTGGTGAAGGGGATGTCGCTCCATCCCTAACGGAGATCGCGGAGCCGCGCGATCCTATCTTCGAGCGCCGGGTGGGTCGCGAACAGCGCCCAGGCCCTGCTGGAGAACTGCCTGAGCGGGTTGACGATGAACAGGTGCTGGGTGGCGCCGCTGACGCCGGGGAACGGCTTCGCTGCCTGGGTCAGCTTTTCCAGCGCGCCGATCAGGCCTTCCGGGTTGCGGGTGAACTGCACCGAGGTCGCGTCCGCCAGGTACTCCCGCTGGCGCGAGACCGCGAACTGGACGAGCTTCGCTGCGATCGGTGCCAGGATCGCGAGGACGATCAGCAGGATCACCAGGATCGCCTGGCCGCCGCCCTTCTTGCTGTCGCTGTTCGACGATCGGTTGCGTCCCATGCCGCCCCACTGCATGGAGCGGAGCGCGATCTCGCTGACCATCGCGATCAACCCTACGGTGACGCCGACCGCGGTCATGTACCGGGTGTCGAGGTTGCCGATATGACCCATCTCGTGGCCGATCACGCCTTGCAGCTCCGATCGGTTCAGGGTCTTGAGCAGGCCGCGGGTGACGCCGATCGCCGAGCGACTGGTGCGCATGCCGGTGGCGAAGGCGTTCGGCACCTCGGTCTCGATCACCAGCACTCTGGGCTTCGGCAGACCGGCGGCCAGCGCCATCTCCTCGACGATGTTGTGGAGCTGCGGCTCTTCCTCGCGCGTCACCTCCTTGGCGCCGGCGATTCCGGACAGCATGCGGTCACCGAATGCGAGCGTGATGCCGCTCCAGATCGTGCTGGCGAGCGCGAAGACCAGCGCGCCGCCGATCGCGGCCGGCCCGATCAGTGCCTGGAACGCGTCCTCGGCGGTGCCGCCTTCGAAGGTCAGCACGGCACCGATCAGCGCACCAAGTCCGGCCGCGATCAGCGTCAGGATGGTCAGGAGCCAGCGGGTCCGGCGCCGATTGGCGCGTTGCGCGGCGAGGAAGTCGGTGCCGGTGAGCCCGCTCGGCGCCGGAACCGACGACGGCACGCTCATCGGCAGAGCCTAGCGCAGGTTGACCTTGGGCACCGCGCGTTCGGACTCGGGGATGTCGAGATGCGGCATCTCGGTGAAGCCGAACATGCCGGCGATCAGGTTGGCCGGGAACGACTGCACCATGTTGTTCAACCCCATGATGCTGTCGTTGTAGAACTGGCGCGAGAACGAGATCTTGTTCTCGGTCGCGGTCAGCTCCTCCTGGAGCTGCATGACGTTGTCATTGGCCTTGAGCTGCGGGTAGTTCTCCATCAGCGCGAACAGCTGGGTGGTTGCGGCCGTCAGCGCCGCCTCGGCGCGGCCGATCTCGGCAGGCCCTGTTGCCTTGACCGCGGCGTTCCGGGCCTCGACCACCAGCTTCAGCGTCTCCTGCTCGTAGCCCATCGCGTCCTTCACTACCTCGACCAGGTTCGGGATCAGGTCGTGGCGGCGCTTCAGCTGCACGTCGATCTGGCTCCAGGCGTTCTTCGCCTGGTTCCGGCCGGCGACCAGCCTGTTGTAGGTCATCATCAGCCAGAGGCCGACTGCCACCACGATGCCGATGACGACCCAGGTCGACGTGTCCATCCGAAGCTCTCCGGGATAATCTCGCCCGTTCGCGGGTGTACCAGCATGGCATCCCGCCCATCCGTTGCAAGAGGACGCGATGAAAGTGGCGATTGTGGGGACGGGCGGCGTCGGCGGCTATTTCGGAGGCCACATGGCCCGCACCGGCACCGACGTGCGATTCCTGGCGCGGGGCGCGCACCTGAAGGCGCTCAAAGCCGATGGCCTGACCGTCCTGAGCGACGTGGCGCCGATCGTCGACCTAAAGATCCAGGTGACCGACGATCCGGCCGAGATCGGGCCGGTCGACGCCGTGCTCCTGGCGGTGAAGCTTGCCGACACCGACGGCGCCATCGCCCAGATGAAGTCCCTCATCGGCCCGAAAACGGCGGTCGCCTCGCTCCAGAACGGTATCGACGCGGTCGAGCGCATGAGTGCCGCCTTCGGCCCTGAGCGGGTGCTCGGCGGCGTCTGCCATATCGCGATCGCGATCGAGCGGCCGGGCGTGCTGCGCCACACCGGCACCATGGCCAGGATCACGCTGGGCGAGCTGAACGGTGCCAAGACCGAACGCCTCACCGCGCTGGTCGACGCCTGCACGCGCGCCGGCCTCAACATCGTCGAATCGTCCGACATCAACCGGGCGATCTGGGAGAAATTCGTCTTCCTCTCCTCGATGTCCGGCATCACCGCGCTGGCGCGCTCGGCGATCGGCCCGATCCGCGACGACCCCGACGGCCGCCTGTTCATCGAGCGGGCGCTCTCCGAAAGCACGGCGGTCGCGCGCGCCCAGGGTATCGCACTCGCCGACGATCACGCGGAGAAGGCGGTCGCCTTCATGATGCAGCTGCCGGCGACGATGAAGGCGTCGATGCTGCACGACCTCGAGCGCGGGGCGAAGCTGGAGCTGCCCTGGCTCTCAGGTGCCATCGTCCGCCTCGGCCGCAAGCTCGGCGTGCCGGTCCCGACCCATGAGACGATCGTCGCGGCGCTCAAGCCGCACGCGAACGGGTGCGGCTAGATCTTCACGCTCATGCCGCCGTCGACGATGATCGTCGTGCCGGTGACATAGGCAGACGCATTGCCGGCGAGGAAGCAGACCGCGCCGTCGAGCTCGTCGGCCTGGCCCCAGCGCTTGAGCGCGGTACGCTGGGCGAACCACTCGCGCTTCTCCGGGTCGGCGCGGAGCGGCGTGTCCATGTTCTCCGGCGTCATCATGTAGCCGGGCGCGATCGCGTTGACCGTCACGCCCTTGGCGCCCCATTCGACCGCCATCGCTCTCGTCATGCCTTCGAGCCCGGCCTTGGCGGCGCAGTAGTTGGCGTTGGCCTCGCGCGCGATATGGGCGTTGATCGAGGAGATGTTGATGATCCGGCCCCAGCCGCGCTTGATCATGCCGACAGAGGCGCGCTTGGCGAGCCGGAAGCAAGCGTTGAGGTCGACATTGATTATCTCGTCCCACTCGGCGTTGGTCGCCTCGGTCGCGGTCTTGGCGTTTCCATAGCCGGCATTGTTGACCAGGATGTCGAGGTGGCCGAGTTCCTTCTCGATCCGGTCGATCGCCGCATCGGCCTTGGCGATGTCGGTGGTGTCGAAGGCCATTCCCGACGCCTTGCAGCCTGCCTTGAGCAGCGTGTCCCTGGTCTGGGCGATGCCCGCTTCGTTGCGCCCGTTGATGACGACATGGGCGCCGCATTTGGCGAGGGCCAGCGCCATGGCGCGTCCGAGGCCGCGGGAGGCGCCGGTGACCAGCGCCACCTTGCCGTCGAGAGAGAAGAGCTGGGTCACGATGGGGACTCCTTGAGTGAAATTCAGCGACCGGCGAGAAGGGATTTCGCCAGCATGGCATGGATGCCCTTGTTGCCATCGACGAGCTGCGTCACGCGCAGGTCGACCGCGAGGCTGGAGAGCATGTAGGCCTCCTCGGGCGAGACGTTCAGCTTCTCGCAGATCATCTTGATCATCTCGCGGAGCGCCTGCTTGGCCGCCTCGTCGAGGTCGACATTGAGGCCCATCGAGATGAAATGCGTGGGCGTCTCGGCGCGCGGGAACTTGAGCTTGAGGTCCTTGCGAACGATCAGCTCGAAGGTGCCCGATACCGCCGTTTCGAGCGCGGTGATCGAGACCTCGCCGTCGCCCTGCACCGCATGGCCGTCGCCGGTCGAGAACAGGGCACCGGGTGCGAACACCGGGAGATACAGCGTCGACCCGGCGCCGAGCTCCTTGTTGTCGAGGTTGCCGCCGTATTCCCTGGGCACGATCGTGTCGACCTGGCCGTACACCGGCGGCGGCGCCACGCCCATCACCCCGCAGAACGGCTTCAAGGGAACCTTCATGCCCCAGGGCATCTCGGCGACCATCGTCTCGCGGTCGATCGGCAGGTGCCAGATGCGGCGAACCGGGAAGTCTTCCGGCAGCGTGCCCTTCAAGGGCGCGATCACGGTCCAGCCCCAGTCCTGGCGGAGCGCCACGTCCTTGATGCGGACTTCCAGGGTGTCGCCGGGTTCCGCACCCTCGACGTAGACGGGACCAGTCAGGATGTGGCCGCCCGGACCCATCTTCACCTTGGCGAGGATCTCTGGATGCTCCGGCAGGATCTTGAACGGCGGCTCGGGCAGCGTCGGCGGCCCGCCGGAGACGCAATGGATGGTGATGGTGTCGCCCGAGGCGATGCGCGTCACCGGCGGCAGGTCGGCTGAGAAGACGCCCCAATGGCAAGTGGCGGGCGAGGCGGCGAGCTCGTGATGGCGGGACATGGGCGTCTCTTCGGAAGATGAGGCGAGGCGGGAAGGCGATGATACTAGATCGAAAGCCTTGACCATCGGGGAGCTTCGTCCCAAGCATCGGGGAAACCGGCCGAGGATCTCAAGCGAACGTGGCGTCTGCCGAAACCCAAGCCCAGCCCGGGCCGACCTTCATCGTCGCCGACGACCACCCGATGGTCCGCGACGCCTTGAAGACGGCGCTCCGTCAGAGCTTCGAGGGTGCGCGTATCGACACCGCCGCCTCGATGGCCGAGGCGATGGCCCTGCTCGAGCGCGAGGCCGAGATCGATGCTCTGCTCCTGGACCTCGACATGCCCGGCATGGACGGGCTGACGGGCCTGGCGACGGTCAGGGCGACGCATCCGTCGGTGCCGGTCGTCATCGTCTCGGCGACCCGCGACGGGCGGGTGATGCGTCGGGTGATGGACTTGGGCGCCTCGGCGTTCATGCCGAAGTCGGCGTCGCTCGAGTCGATCGCCAAGGTGGTCAAGGCGGTGCTCGATGGCGAGGTGCTGGTGCCGCCCGAGGCCGAAGCGGTCGAGGACGATGTGGAAGCGGCCGACTTTGCCCGCCGCGCCGCCCAGCTCACGCCGCAGCAATGGCGGGTGCTGGCGCTGATGGCCCAGGGGCGGCTCAACAAGCAGATCGCCTATGAGCTCTCTGTCGGCGAGCCGACGGTCAAGGCTCATGTGACGACGATCCTGCGAAAGCTCGGCGTCCGTTCGCGCACGCAGGCGGTGATCCTTGCCCGCCACCTGGCGCTCGACCCGACGAAGGAACCGGTCAAGCCCTGAGGGCCACGTGCTGGTTGCGGCCGCGGCCGCGGAGCAGTGCCCTAAGCGCTGCCGGCTTGACGGGCTTCAGCAGGAGGTCGACGCGCTGGCCGCGGGCGCGTGCCCTCAGGGTCGCGTCGCGGTCGGCGGTGATCAGCGCCGCGGCGACCTCGGCGCCCCATTCCGCGCGGATCCGCTCGATGACGGTGAGACCGTCAGGGCCGGCGCCGAGGTGATAGTCGACGACCAGGAGGTCGGGCGCGCGTCCCTCCTCGGCCAGCGCCGCCAGCGCTTCCTCGGGCCCTGACGCAGTCAGGATCCGGCAGCCCCAGCCGCCGAGCAGCGTCGCCATCGCGTCGCGCACCTGGGCCTCGTCGTCGATGCAGAGGACGAAGGCGCCGGTATCGAGTGCCGGCAACATCGGTTGCACCGGAACTGGTGCAGGCCGTGCGGCAGCCTTGGCGGCGAGCGGCACGGTGACCGAGAAGACCGAGCCGCGTCCAGTCTCCGAGCGTAGCGACACCTTGTGTCCGAGCATGCGTGCAATACGCTCGACGATCGCGAGGCCGAGGCCGAGGCCGCGGCCTTCACCTCGGTCGACGGCCGCCGGATGCAGGCGGACGAATTCCTGGAACACGAGGTCGCGCTTGTCCTCGGGAATGCCCGGACCGTTGTCCCAGACCTCGATGCGAAGCGCCTTGCCGGTCCGCCGGCAGCCGAGGACGACGCGCGGCTTGCGGCCGCCGCCGCCGCCGTAGCGAAGCGCGTTGGAGACGAAGTTCTGCAGGATACGCCGGAGCAGCGCCGGGTCGGTCGAGACCGTCACCGATGAGGGAATGACGCGAAGCGCCGCGCCGCTCTTCGAGGCGATCGGAACGAACGCCGCGGCCAGCGAGTCGAGAAGCGGCTGCAGCGCGAAGGCGCGCCTGTCCGGCTTCAACGCGCCGGCGTCCAGCTTCGAGATGTCCAAAAGCGCATCCAGCAGCGCCTCGACTGCACCGAGACCCTGGTCGATCTTGGTGGCGAGGTCGTTGCCGGGCTGGCGATCGGCAAGCGCCGCGGTGAACAGGCGCGCGGCGTGCAGCGGCTGCAGCAGGTCGTGGCTCGCCGCGGCGATGAAGCGGGTCTTGCCCAGGTTGGCGGCCTCGGCCTCGGCGCGGCTCCGCTCCAGCTCGGCGGTGCGTTCGGCGACGCGGAGCTCCAGCGTCTCCTTCGACTGGCGCAGCACCGCTTCGGCGGCCCGGGCCTGGGTCGTGTCCTGATAAAGGAGGAAGAAGCCGATGACGGCGCCGGCCTCGTCGAAGTGCGGGATGTAGGTGCCCTGCGCGACCTCGACATTGGCGTCGTTGGTCGGGAACTCGATCTCGAAGGTCTGGTGCTCGCCCCGCAGTACGCCGTCGATATGCGGTTTGAGCCGGCGGTAGCGCTCCTCGCCGATCACCTCGACGATGGTGCGGCCTTCGGCCTCGACCGGCGTCACGTTGAGCGCCGCCTGGTAGAGGCGGTTGGTGAAGCGGTAGCGCTCGTCGCGATCGATGTAGGCGATCAGCACCGGCACGTTGTCGGTATAGATGCGGATACGGCGTTCGCTGTCGCGCAAAGCCTCGGCAGCACGCACGCGGGCGGTCACGTCGTGGCAGGTGGCGACGAAGCCGCCGCCCGGGAGCGGATCGAGCCGGATCTCGATCGCGCTCGCATTCGGTCCGCGGCGTTCCAGAACCTGCGAGGTCTCCGGACGCTTCAAGATATCGGCGAGCGAGCTGGCCTGGGCGCCGACCGTGACGGTGTCGGGATCCAGGCCGAGGAGTGCGGGGAAGCGCTCGTTCCAGATCTCGAGGCGGCTCTCGCGATCGAAGGCGGCGATGCCGAGACCGGCGTGGTCGAGGGCATTCCGGAGGATGTCCGAGCTGTAGCGGATCGCCTCCGACGCCTCGTCGAGCATGGCGCGCGCGGCGCGGGGCGAGATCAGCCGCCGCCGCTCGACCGCGGCCATGATGACTCGCGCGGAGGCGGCGCCGATGGTGCCGGAAAGCAGGCGCTCGGCCAGTGCCAGCGCCGCCGGCAAGGTCATGTCGCGATCGGCGAAGGCGCGTTCGGCACGCTCGGCTCCGAGGAAGCGGGCGACCAGATCGCGCAGCTCGGCGATCCGGGACGACGCATCGCCGCCGGCATGCGCGAGCCTGGGTGCCTCGGCGCCGAGCACGAAGGCGTCGGCCTGCTCGGCGTCGCGACGGCGGGCAGGGATCAGCAGGGAGCCCACGATCAGCAGCAGGGTGTTGACGGTGATGCCGACGAGGAAGCCCTGGCCGATGGGGTCGAGCGAGTCGAGAGGGGCGGGCAGAAACGGCGCGAGCGGCGTCGCCAGCTCGGCGCCGCGCGCCTGCTGAAGCGAGGGGATCAGCAGCGCGTACAGCCAGACCGCGAAGCCGCCGGCGAGGCCCGCGACCACACCGAAGCGGTTTGCCCGCCGCCAGTAGAGCCCGAGGATCAGGCCGGGCATGAAATTGGCGACGGCGCAGAACGAGATCATGCCGATCGAAGCGAGCGGCAGATAGCCGGCGATGATCCGGTGATAGGCGTAGCCCGCTAGCACGATCACCAGCACCGCGGCGCGACGCACAAGCAGCACCAGAGGGCCCAGGTCGCCCTGGGCCGCGGCACGGCGGCGCAGCAGCAGCGGCATCACCAGCTCGTTGCCGATCATGCCCGACAGCGCCATGCAGGCGACGATCACCATCGACGTCGCGGCGGAGAGGCCGCCGATGAACACCAGCAGCGAAAGCCAAGCTTCGTTGTCGGACAGCGGCAGCGTCAGCACGAACAGGTCAGGATTGGCGATCGGCGGAAGCAGCAGGAGGCCGCCGGCGGCGATCGGCACCACGAACAGGTTGATCAGCACCAGGTACGCCGGAAAAAGCCAGCGCGCGGTCTTCAGGCTTTCCGGGTGGTCGTGCTCGACCACGGCGACGTGGAACTGGCGCGGCAGGCAGAGGAAGGCGCTGGCGGCGAGCAGCGTGGTCACGACCCAGGAGAGGTTGGAAGCACTCCCTTCCAGCCGCTTTCCCACGTCGGGGGATGCCGCGATGCGGGCGACCAGATCCGCCGGGCCGTCGAAGAGGCCGAAGATGACGAAAGGCCCTACCGCGAGCAGCGCCAGCAGCTTGACCACCGATTCGAAGGCGATCGCCAGCATCATGCCGCGGTGCTGCTCGGCCGCCTGGACGTGGCGGACGCCGAACAGGATGGTGAAGATCGCCATCAGCGCCGCGACGATGAAGGACGTGTCGATGAAGGGCGATGCGCCGGCGCCGGCGAAGCTTGAGCCGGCGATGGCGCCGAAGCTCGACGACACCGCCTGGAGCTGGAGTGCAATGTAGGGGAGGGCGCCGACCGAGGCGATCAGGGTGGCGCTGACCGCGACCGCGCGGCTCTTGCCGTAGCGCGACCCCAGGAAGTCGGCGATCGAGGTGACGTTGTGGCGCTTGGCGGTGGTGATGATCTTACGGAGCATCGGGTAGCCGGCGAGCACCACCAGCACCGGGCCGACATAGATCAGGATGAAGTCGGGGCCCGAGGTCGCCGCACGCCCGACCGCGCCGTAGAATGTCCAGGAAGTGCAGTAGATCGCGAGCGACAGGCCATAGACGATGGGGCCGAGCCGGCTCGACGACCAGGCGCGCGCGTGCCGGTCGCCGACATAGGCGACGGCGAACAGGAGGCCGAGATAGGCCAGCGACAGGCCGAGGACGACGGTCTCGTGAAGCAGCGGGTCCCCCTCAAGTCCCGTGGCTCTTGCCATTAAGCCGGCTTCGCCGGCCCCTGTCCACGTTCGCGGGCCCTCGGGTAAGGTGGTCCGATGATAAGGGGTACCGAATGAAGGACGCGGCGACCCGCGCAAGCCTCGGCAGCTTCGACTACGTGATCGTCGGCGCCGGTTCAGCCGGCTGCGTGCTGGCGAACCGGCTCTCGGCCGATCCGACGGTCTCGGTCGCGTTGCTGGAGGCGGGCGGGCGCGACAACTACCTCTGGATCCACGTGCCGGTCGGGTACCTCTATACCCAGAACAATCCCGAGACCGACTGGTGCCTAAAGACCGAGGCGGAGCCCGGCTTGAACGGTCGCGTCCTCAACTATCCGCGCGGCCGCGTGCTCGGCGGCTGCTCGGCGATCAACGGGATGATCTACATGCGGGGCCAGGCGCGCGACTACGACCGCTGGCGCCAGCTCGGCAATGCCGGCTGGGCGTGGGAGGACGTGCTTCCCTACTTCAAGCGTTCGCAGCACCAGATGCGCGGCGCCGACGATCATCATGGCAGCGGCGGCGAGTGGATCGTCGACGAGATGCGCCTCTCCTGGGAGATCCTGGACGCGTTCCGCGATGCCGCGGCCGAGGTCGGGATCCCGAAGACCACCGACTTCAACCGCGGCGACAACGAGGGCTGCGGCTACTTCCAAGTCAACCAGCGCCGCGGCGTGAGGCTCAGCACGGCCCAGGCGTTCCTCAAGCCGGTGAAAGGTCGCGCCAACCTCAAGGTCTTCACCCATGCCGAGGCAGAGGGACTGCTGCTGGAGAACGGCCGCGCCACGGGCGTGGCGCTCCGCCATCGCGGCATCCCGATGCGGATCGAGGCGAAAGGCGAAGTTATCCTCGCCGCGGGCGCAATCGGCTCGCCGCAGCTGCTCCAGGTCTCCGGCATCGGGCCCGGCGCGGTACTCGCCGGGAACGGCGTCGCTGTCGCACGCGAGCTTCCTGGCGTCGGCGAGAACCTGCAGGACCACCTGCAGCTCCGCCTCGCGTTCAAGGTCAGCAATACGCGGACCTTGAACGAGCGCGCCGGCAGCCTGCTCGGGCGCATCGGCATGGCGTTCGAGTACGCGCTGTTCCGGCGAGGCCCATTGACCATGGCGCCGAGCCAGCTCGGCGGCTTCGCCAAGAGCGATCCGGCGCTTGAGACCGCCAACCTCGAGTATCACGTGCAGCCCCTCAGCCTGGAGCGCTTCGGCGAGCCGTTGCACTCGTTCCCGGCCTTCACCGCTTCGGTCTGCAACCTGCGTCCCGAAAGCCGCGGGCATGTGCGCATCCGCGACGCGGACGCACGCACGCCGCCGGCGATCCAGCCCAACTACCTTTCGACCGAGGGCGACCGGCGCGTCGCAGTGGAGGCGATCCGGCTTACTCGGCGGATCGCCGGCGCCAGGGCGCTCGCCAAATTTACGCCTGAGGAATTCAAGCCGGGGCCGCAGCTCGAGAGCGACGCGGATCTGGCGAAGGCGGCGGGCGACATCGGCACGACGATCTTCCATCCGGTCGGCACCTGCCGGATGGGATCGGACGGCATGGCAGTCGTCGACGAACGGCTGCGTGTCCACGGCATAGGACGACTTCGCGTCGTCGACGCCTCGGTGATGCCGACGATCACGTCGGGCAACACCAATGCGCCGACGATGATGATCGCCGAGAAGGCCTCCGACATGATCGTCGTCGACCGGCGGGCTTGAGTCCGCGACGTTCGGTCGCTTGCGACGGATTCCGCTCGCTGCTACCTAGCCGCCGCGCATGGAAGCCTTCCTCGTCTCGCTCGGCGTGGTCGCGATCGCCGAGATCGGCGACAAGACCCAGCTCCTCGCTTTCGTGCTGGCGGCGCGTTTCCGCCGGCCGTTGCCGATCATCACCGGCATCGCAGCCGCGACCCTGCTCAATCACGCGATCGCCGGATGGTTCGGCGTTCTCCTTGCCGGCTTCGCCGACGCCCAATGGCTCAGATGGCTGGTCGGCGCGTCGTTCCTGCTCTTCGCCTTTTGGGCGCTGGTTCCGGACAAGCTCGACGGCGGCGAAGGATCTCGCGCGACGGGCGCCGGTGCCTTCGTCGCGACGACGATCGCCTTCTTCCTGGTCGAGATCGGCGACAAGACCCAGGTCGCGACCGTGGCGCTCGCCGCGGCATATCAATCGCTGGCGGCGGTCGTCCTCGGCACGAGCCTCGGCCTGCTCCTGGTCAACATCCCGGCCGTGGTGATGGGAGAGGGGGCGGCACGGCGTCTGCCGATGACGTGGATCCGGCGCGGTGCGGCCGCCAGCTTTGCCGCGCTCGGCATCGCCACGCTGGCGGGCTGGATCGGTATCTGACGCGGGTCAGCGGGCGGCCGCGCTCTCAAGGATCTTGAGGCATCCCGCGCGATCCAGCGTGAAGTCTGACGCGATCCACGCATCCTCGACCTGGCGCAGCGCTTGGCCGAGCATGGGCCCTTTGGGCACGCCGAGACGCTGCGCATCCTCGCCGCCGACCGGCATCTTTGGTCTCTGCCAGGCATCTGCGTCGTCGATCCAGGCGCGGTAACGCTGATCTCCCGTATCGGCGAGCGCGAGCCATGCGCCGTCACGGATGCGGCTGGCCTCATAGGCATAGAGCATCCTCCGCCGCCCCTTCTCGTCCGCATCCGTCGGAAGCGCCAGCGGCGGGCACATCTCGACCAGCCGCCGCGCCTCGGCGTTCGAGAGGCGGAGCCGAAGCGCCACGACGTCGGCACCGCCGTCGAGCAGCGCGCCCAGACGGCGGAGCTGGTCGGCTGCCGGTTCGATCGCGACCAGGCGAGAGAACCGGTCGAGACGCTTGGCCTGCGGCAGCACGTTGGCAAGTACCTCGCCTTCGATCATCAGGCGGATCGCGTAGTCCGGACGCGGGCCTGTCATCAGCCGGAACAGCTCCTGGCGGATACGCTCGCCTGAGAGCGAGGCGGTCAGCGGCGCCATCGTCCGGCAGGCGGTCAGCGACTCGATGTCCGGGGCGCTTGCGCCGAAGCGCGCATGGAAACGGAAGAAGCGGAGGATGCGGAGCGCGTCCTCGCGGATCCGCTCGACCGCATCGCCGATGAAGCGGACGCGGCCGGATGCCAGATCGGCGATGCCGTCGAAGTAGTCGGTGAGCGTGCCGTCGGGATCGGCATAGAGCGCGTTGATGGTGAAATCGCGCCGGGCGGCGTCCTCTTTCCAGTCGTCGGTGAAGGCGACCTTGGCCTTCCGCCCGTAGGTCTCGACGTCGCGGCGAAGCGTCGTTACCTCGAAGGCGCGTTTGTCGGCGACGACGGTGACGGTGCCGTGGTCGATTCCGGTCGGGCGCGTCGTGAGCCCGGCGGATGCGGCGAGCCGCATCACCGTTTCCGGCGGATCGGGCGTCGCCAGATCGATGTCGGTGACGGTCGGGATGCGCGCGAGCGCATCGCGGACGGCGCCGCCGCAGAAGCGAACGGTGGCACCTTCCTTAGTCAGCGCGGCGAGGACCCGCCGGGTATCGGCGGCGGTCATCCAGTTCGGGAGCGGGGACAGGCGGTCGCTCAGGGCGCGCCTACTTCGACGCGCCGGGCACGACGTGGTCGCCCTCGACATGGGGCGGCACGTAGACCTTGCCCGGTTCGTCGCCGGAATAGATCGAGCTTGCGACGAGCACCACCGCCGCGATCACGACGCCGGCCGATCCCAGCACGAACCACGGCACATCGCCGAGCCGGGGCATCGACTCGGGCGTGCCGGCAGCGATCGCCCGGCGGCGCTCGTTCGCGAACCACATGAAATAAAGCGTCGAGGGCAGCAACAGCGGCAGGAATACGGTGAGGAGGATGCGGATCATGGGTTCAGCCGCTCCGCCAGGTTCACCAGCATGCCGGCGGTGGCGCCCCAGATGTAATAGCCGCCATACGGCAGCACGTAGAAATGCCGGACGACGCCCTGCCATTCGCGGCTGCGGCGCTCGTGGTTCTTCGGATCGGCGACGAACGACAGCGGCACCTCGAAGACCTCCGCGACCTCGAAGCGGTCTGGCGAGATGTCGAAGGGCGGCGTCACCCAGCCGACCACCGGCGTGATCTCGAATCCGGTGCGCGTGCGGTAGAGCCCGAGGCGCCCGACCAGCTCGATCCGGTCGCGCGTGAGCCCGATCTCCTCCTCGGTCTCGCGAAGCGCCGCGTCCTCGGGCGAGGCGTCGCTCTCCTCGATGCGTCCGCCGGGGAAGCTGATCTGGCCGGCGTGGTGCTGGAGATGCTCGGTGCGCTTGGTCAAAAGGATCGTCGTTCCTTCCGGCCGCGCCACCATCGGCACCAGCACCGCTGCCGCGCGCATGCGATCGATCGGCGGCAGCAGGCCAGGATTGAGATCGTGGTCGCCACGATCTCGTCCGGTGTCGGCGAGCTTCAGGCGGATGTCTGTTGGCTTCAGGTTCACGTCTCGACCGGTCCAAGCGGAAAGAATTGTCCGTGACTCCAGATGCCGAACATCGTCTCGCCGTCGACCTCGACCTCGTCGCCGAGGTCGACCAGGTGGTAGTAGACGGGCCGCAAGATTCGCGCTTCGAGCCCGCCGCGCACATGCACGTAGGGCGACGGCTCGCCGCTCGCTAGATCGTGATCGACACGGATCGGGTGATCGGGGCCGGCCTCGACCTCGTCGTCGAGGTTGGTGCGAAAGCGAATGATCCGTTCCTTTCCATCACCTTCGGCGGTGACCTCGACGGCGGTGAAGGGCGCGTCCTCGACGAGGATACGGCCGCGCTCCACTGGTGTTACAAGCCAGTATTCACCGTCGTTCTCACGACGGAGCACCGAGGCGAAAAGCTTGACCAGCGGTTTGCGGCCGATCGGCGAGCCGTGGTAGTACCAAGTGCCGTCCCGGCCGATCGCGATGGCGAAATCGCCGCAGATTGCGGCGCCCGGATCGAAGCTCGGGGCACGATGGGTTCCGCTCGTCGGGGCCGTCATGGCAGGATCTTCTCTCCTGAAAAGAGGATACCGGAATCCGTGAGCGCTGCCGAGCCGATCCACGCCGAAGGTGCCGCGCTGGTCGCGGAGATCGAAACCCTGGGTGAGCGCCTCGCGCAGGTGCGCGAGCGCGTCCACCGCGTCATTTTCGGCCAGGAGGCCGTCGTCGATCAGTCGCTGGTGACGCTGCTTTCGGGCGGCCACGGCCTACTGATCGGCGTGCCGGGTCTCGCCAAGACCCGCCTCGTCGAGACGCTCGGCACCGTGCTCGGCCTCGAGGAGAAGCGTGTGCAGTGCACGCCCGACCTTATGCCGGCCGACATCATCGGGTCCGAGGTGCTGGAGGAAGGCGAGGGCGGTCGCAGAGGATTCCGCTTCATCCAGGGGCCGGTGTTCTCCCAGCTCCTGATGGCCGACGAAATCAACCGCGCCAGCCCTCGTACCCAGTCGGCGCTGCTGCAGGCGATGCAGGAAAAGCGCGTCTCGGTCGGCGGCCGCTATCACCCGCTGCCGCAGCCTTTCCACGTGCTGGCGACGCAGAACCCTCTCGAACAGGAAGGCACGTATCCGCTGCCGGAAGCGCAGCTCGACCGCTTCCTGCTGCGGATCGACGTGGGCTATCCCGACCTCGAGGCCGAGAAGCGGATGCTGCTCGCTACCACCGGGGCGGACGAGGAAAAGGCGTCCACGGCCTTGCGTGCCGACGAGTTGATGCACGCCCAGCGCCTGGTCCGGCGGATGCCGGTCGGCGACAGCGTGGTCGAGACGATTCTCAAGCTGGTCCGCTCCGGACGGCCGGAAACCAGCGATCTCGACGAGGTCAAAAAGCACGTCGCCTGGGGCCCGGGCCCGCGTGCGAGCCAGGCCCTGATGCTGGCCTGTCGCGCCCGTGCCGTGCTCGACGGGCGGCTGGCGCCGTCGCTCGACGACGTCGTGGCGCTCGCCCCGCCGGTGCTTCGCCACCGCATGGCGCTCAACTTCGCCGCGCGGGCCGAGGGCATCACGATCGACCATATTATTGCCAGATTGGCCCAGCCTTTTGCCTGAGCCCCTGAGTTCGCACGAATCGTGCGGACTCGCGGGTTGTCGTTGCCGGGTGGACGGGTCAAACTGTGGTCGGTTCGCAGATGCAGCAACGCGCTGAACAGCTCGCCTCGACGCTGCCGCCGCTTCTTGTGGCGGCCCAGCGCGTCGCCGCGACGGTCGCCCAAGGCGTCCATGGGCGTCGCCGCGTCGGCCAGGGCGAAACCTTCTGGCAATACCGCCGTTATCTCCCGGGCGATTCCGTCCGCACTGTCGATTGGCGCCGCTCGGCCAAGAGCGACCAGGTGTTCGTGCGCGAAACCGAATGGGAGGCGGCCCAGACCGTGTGGCTGTGGCGCGACACATCGGCCTCGATGCGCTGGCGGTCGCGCCGCGATCTTCCGGAGAAGGCCGATCGTGCCGAGATCCTGCTGCGCGCGCTGGGTCTGCTGCTGGTCGGTGCCGGCGAGCGGATCTCCCTTCTCGGCGAAGGCCTGCCGCCGACCACCGGGCGCACAGCACTTCTCCGTCTCTCTCACGGGATCGAGCGGCCGACCGCGGCCCCGGCCGGAATCCCAATCTTCGAGCCCTTGCCGCGTCACGCCGAGCTGGTCTTGATCGGCGATCTGCTGGCGCCGCTCGACGAGGTCCGCGCGCTGGTCGGCAGCTTCGTCGCCCGAGGCGTCCGCGGCCATCTGTTGCAGGTCCTCGATCCGGCCGAGGAGACGCTGCCCTTCGCCGGCCGCGTCCGTTTCGACGGCATGGAGGGCGAGGCGTCGGCGCTGCTGCCCAGGGTCGAGTCGCTGAGGACCGAGTACACCGACCGGATGGACGAGCACCGCGCCGGGCTGGCGCATATCGCCCGGACCGCCGGCTGGTTCTTCTCGACCCATCACACCGACCGCTCGGCCGAAAGCGGGCTGCTGACGCTCTACGGCGCGCTCGCGCGCGACCGGATGACGTGAGGCCGGCATGCTGACCTTGGGCTCGCTCGCCTTCGCCTCGCCCTGGCTGCTCGCGGCCCTCGCGGTGCTGCCGGTGATCTGGCTCCTGCTGCGCGTCACGCCGCCGGCGCCGAGGCGCCTCAACTTCCCGGCCATCCGCATCCTCCACATGCTGACGCCGAAGGAAGAGACGCCGGCGCGTACGCCCTGGTGGCTGGTGCTGCTGCGCCTGATGATCGCGGCGTTCGTGATCCTCGGCCTCGCCGAGCCGCTGCTGAATCCCTCGGCGCGTCTCGACGGCGATGGGCCGCTGGTCGTCGCCGTCGACGATACCTGGGCGGCGGCGCCGAAGTGGGACGATCGGCGCAAAGTGATGCTCAAGCTGATCGAGGATGCCGAGCAGCAGGCGCGCACGGTCGTCCTGCTGACCACGTCGGAGGGCAACGACGAATCGCGGCGATCGAGCGGCGTCATCCGCCCGACCGATGCCCGCGCGCTCGTGCAGGCGATGGAGCCGCGCTCCTGGGGCCCCGATCACGGTGCCGCGCTCGCCGCGATCGAGAAGCTGCAGCTTCCCTCCGCCGGCGCCACCGCCTATCTCGCCGACGGATTGAACCACGGCGCCAACCAGGCGGCATTGATCGAACGTCTGCAGCGCCTCGGCCGACTGACCGCGCATGCGCCGCCGCTGCCGCAGCTCGCCCGCGCGCTGCTGCCGCCGGAGGGACTGAGCAGCGATCTCGTCGTCACGATGCGCCGGCCCTTCGCCGGTGGCGAGGCCGACGGCGCGGTTCGCGCGATCGCCGGCGACGGAAGGCTTCTCGCCCGCGAGCCGGCGCGCTTCGCCGCCGACGGCCTCAAGACCGAGGTCAAGTTCGTGCTGCCGACCGAGCTTCGCAACCAGGTCCAGCGGCTCGAGATCGAGAACGAGGCGTCCGCCGCCGGCGTTGTGCTTCTCGACGAACGCTGGCGCCGCCGCCCGGTCGGCTTGATCGGGCCCACTCAGTTCGATGCCTCCCAGCCGCTTCTCGACGAGCTCCACTATCTCGACAAGGCGCTGCTGCCCTTCGCCGAGGTCAGGCGCGGGCCGATCGGCGAGCTCTTGAAGCGCGAGCTCGCGGTGATCCTGATGCCTGATGCCGGTGCGTTGCCGCCGGCCGAGAAGGCGCAGATCGTGCCGTGGATCGAGACCGGCGGCGTGCTGATGCGCTTCGCCGGGCCGAAGCTTGCCAATGCCGAGGACGACCTGGTGCCGATCAAGCTCAGGCGCGGCGACCGCGCCCTCGGCGGCGCGCTGTCGTGGAGCCGGCCGCAGACGCTTGCCGCCTTCGATGCGACCAGCCCGTTCGCCGGCCTGGGCATTCCCGAAGAAGTCACCGTGCAGCGCCAGGTGCTCTCCCAGCCGGGCCTTGAGCTCAATGAGCGCACCTGGGCGCGCCTTGTCGACGGCACGCCGATCGTCACCGGCGAGCGCCGCGGCCAGGGCTGGGTGGTCCTGGTGCACACGACCGCGATCCCGACCTGGTCGAACCTGCCGATGTCGGGTCTCTTCGTCGACATGCTCCGCCGCGTCGTGGCGCTCAGCCAGGGCGTATCCGGCAGTGCGACGACCCAGGCGCTGCCGCCGATCGAGACGCTCGACGGCTTCGGGCGGATGACCGCGCCGCCGCCCTCCGCGGTCGCGCTGGCCGGCGATGCGCGCGTCGGGTCGCGCAATCCTCCGGGCTTCTACGGCACCGAGTCGGCAAGGCGAGCCCTCAACCTCGGCCCCTTCGTCGCCGATGCGGCGCCGATGGCGGATCTCCCAGCCGGCGTCGCCAAGGCCTCGTTCTCGATCGGTGAGGAGACCGTGTTGAAGCCGCACCTGCTGGCAGCCGCCCTTCTGCTGCTGCTGGTCGATATCGTCATCGGTCTCGTGCTGCGCGGCCTGATGCCGGGACTCACCGCGGTCCGGACTGCCGCCGTCGCGCTGGCGATGCTGCTGCCGATGACGGCGGAGGCGCAGACGCGTTCGGCGCCGTCGCGCGCCAACGCCATGGATGCCTTCGCGCTGGAGGCGACGCTCAACGTTCGCCTCGCTTATGTGATCACCGGCGACGCGCGCACCGACGAGACGAGTAAGCTCGGCCTCGAGGGACTCTCCTACATGCTGTCCAAGCGGACCGCGATCGAGCCCGACGGTCCTCTCGGCATCGACGTCGAGGCCGATGAGATCGCCTTCTTCCCGCTGATCTACTGGCCCATGACGCCGACCCAGCCGATGCCGAGCCCGGCGGCGATGCAGCGCCTCAACGCCTATCTAAAGAGCGGCGGCACCATCCTCTTCGACACGCGCGATGCTGGCGAGATCGTGATCGATCCGTTCGGCGGCGGACCCGGCGCGCAGAAGCTGAAGGAGATCGCCCGCGGCCTGTCGATCCCGGCGCTGGTGCCGGCGCCGCCCGAGCATGTGCTGACGAAGACGTTCTACCTGCTCAATGACTTCCCGGGCCGCTTCGCCGGCGGTCAGCTCTGGGTCGAGACGACGCGCGCCCGCGGCGAGGACGAGGTCTCCTCGGTGATCCTCGGATCGAACGACTGGGCCGGCGCCTGGGCGACCGACACAGGCGGCCGCGCGCTCTTCGCCGTTGTCCCCGGCGGCGAGATCCAGCGTGAGATGGCCTACCGCTTCGGCGTCAATCTCGTGATCTACGCGCTGACCGGCAACTACAAGGCGGATCAGGTGCACGTGCCGGCGATCCTTGAAAGGCTCGGGCAGTGACGCCCTCCGCGCTCCACATCGCCTGGGCGCCGCTGGTGCCGATCTGGGCGCTGGCGGCGCTTGGGCTCGTGACGCTGGTCGTCATCGGCCTCGGCCTTTTCGCCCGCGCCCGCGGCGCCTGGTGGCGGACCGGTGCGGCGCTGGCCTTGCTGGCCGCGATCGCCAACCCGACGCTGGTCGCCGAGCGGCGCGAGGCGCGTCCCGACGTTGCCGTCCTGGTCGTCGACGAGAGCCCGAGCCAGAAGATCGGCAATCGTCTCGCCGACACGCGCCGGGCCGCCGAGCAGCTGGCGGCGAAGCTGACGCAGCTCCCGGGGACCGAGCTCCGCACCGTCACCGTTGGCGGCAATGTGCTGCTTTCGGACGACGGCACGCGCCTGATGACGCAGCTCGAGAAGGCGCTCGGCGACGTGCCGCGCCACAGGCTTGCCGGCGTCGCCGTGGTCACCGACGGGCAGGTCCACGACCTGCCGGCCGAGGCGAAGGATCTCCTGGGCGCGCCGCTGCACGTGCTGCTGACCGGCCAGAAGGGCGAGGCCGATCGCCGCCTGGTGGTCGAGAAGGTGCCCACATACGGTCTGGTCGGAAAGCCGGTCAGCGTTTCGATCCGCGTCGAGGACGCGGCAGTCCCCCCGGGCACGCAGGTGCAGCTGACGATCCGCCGCGACGGCGCCGCCGAGCAGCGCCAGGCGGTGCCGGTCGGCCGCAGCGTCGAAATCCCGATGACCCTCGACCATGGCGGCCAGACCGTCGTCGAGATGTCGGTCGAGGCGGGGCCGAAGGAGCTGACCCTAGACAACAACCGCGCCGTCGCCGCGCTCAACGGCGTCCGCGACCGGCTTCGCGTGCTGCTGGTCTCGGGCGAGCCGCATGCCGGCGAGCGCACCTGGAGGAGCCTGCTCAAGGCCGATCCGGGCGTCGACCTCGTCCACTTCACGATCCTCAGGCCGCCGGAAAAGCTGGACGGCACGCCGATCCGCGAGCTGTCGCTGATCGCGTTCCCGATCCGCGAGCTGTTCGAGATCAGGCTCGACGAATTCAACCTCATCATCTTCGACCGTTTCCGCCGCCAGGGCATCCTGCCGCGCGCCTACATCGCCAACATCGCCGACTACATCGAGAAGGGAGGCGCGCTGCTGGACGCGACCGGCGCGCCGTTCACCGGATCGCTCAGCCTCCATCGCACGCCGCTCGGTCGCGTGATGCCGGCCGAGCCGACGGGCCAGGTGGTGGAGCAGGGCTTCAAGCCAATGCTGAGCCCGGCCGGCCATCGCCATCCGGTCACCGCCGATCTTCCGGGCGGTGCCGGCGAGGATCCGACCTGGGGCCGCTGGTTCCGCTACATCGACGCCGAGGCGCAGCGCGGCGACGTCGTGATGCAGGGGCCGAACAACCGTCCGCTGCTGGTCCTCGATCGCGTCGGCAAGGGCCGCGTCGCCCAGCTGATGAGCGATCACATCTGGCTCTGGACCCGCGGCTTCGAGGGCGGCGGCCCGCAGGCAGAGCTGCTGCGCCGCCTCGCGCACTGGCTGATGAAGGAGCCTGAGCTCGAGGAGAACGTGCTCTCGGCCCATCTCCGCGGCGACCGCCTCGAGATCAAGCGCCGGAGCGTCAAGCCCGACGACCGCCCGGTCACGGTGACGCTGCCGGACGGCAGGACGGCCAGCGTGACGATGGCCGAGAATACCGGTGGCGCCACCGGCGAGCTTCCGGTCGACCAGGTCGGGCTCTATCGTCTGAGCGACGGCCAGCGCACCGCGATCGCCGCGGTCGGACCGCTGAACCCGCTCGAATGGTCCGACGTGCGCGCGACCGACTCCAGGCTGCAGCCTTTCGCCCAGGCCTCTGGCGGCTCCACGCATTGGCTGCAGGACGGCACGCCCGAGCCGCGCAAGGTCCGCCCCGGTCGTCCGGCGAATGGCCGCGACTGGATCGGCTTCCGCACCAACGGCGACTACGCGGTCGTCGGCCTCGACGAGGTGGCGCTGATGCCGGCGCTGATGGTGCTGGCGATGGCGCTCGGCATGGCGATGATCGCCTGGCGGCGCGAGGGCAAGTAGCTTAGAGCGGTCGTCCGGCGATGAAGCTCGGATACCAGCTCGTGAACGCGATGCCGGCTACCACCAGCACGAGGGAAATGACGCTCCGTTTCTGCTGGGGCAGCACCCATCGCTCGCGCGGGAAGCCCAACGCGAACATCACGACGTAGATCGCACCCCAGACTGCGGTGATCGCGGTCACGATGTGAATGGTCGTCGGGTGCGTCCAGAGCTGTTGCGGCACCCGCTCATGCGCCCATTGCTCGGCGAAGGGATGGCCGAACGCGATCGAGCCGAAGGCGTAGAGCGTAATGCCGGCCGAGATCAGGGAGCCCGACCAGCGCTCGGCAGAGGTCTCGTGCGCGAAGTGCCAGACGACGCTCGCGGCGATCAGCGTCGCCAGCACGATGCTGAACTGCTTTGCCGTCCCGGTCCCGAGCAGCCAGGGCGCCAGGGTCAGGATCGCCGCCCCCAGGCTCACCAGCAGCGCGATGCGCCGAGGCAGCAGGCGGGACGCGATCATCAGCACGATGATCGGCAGAAAAGAGATGAACGCTGCCATCAGCTTCGTCGCTCCCAGGGCGGTACGGCGCCGAAGCTCTCTATCAGGAAATCGACGAAGGCGGCGACCTTCGGCGGCAGATGCTTCCGGTGCGGATAGACGACGTGAAGCGGCGTCTGGTCCTGGACCTCGTACGCCTGCAGCAGCGGCACGAGCGTGCCGTCACGGAGACCGGACGCGGCGACGAAGCGGGAGAGACGCGCGATGCCGAGGCCGGCCTCGGCGAGCCTGAAGACCATGTCGCCATCGCCGGCGATGATCGGGCCTGCGACCGGAACCGCGATGCGGCCGGCCGGCGTGTCGAACGGCCAGTCGTTCAAATGCACGAGGCCGGGATCGCGGAAGGCGAGGCAGTCGTGCCGGGCGAGATCGGCCGGCGTCTTCGGCATGCCTTTGCGGGCGATGTACCCGGGCGAGGCGCAGATGACCCGGGTGGTCCAGGCGATCTTGCGCGCGACCAGGGATGAGTCGCCGAGCGTGCCCAGCCGGATCGCGACGTCGATGCCCTCGGCCACCAGGTCGACGCGGCGGTCGGAGAAGTCGAGGTCGATCTTGAGCGCCGGATGGCGGCGCGTGAACTCGGGCAGCAGATGCAGGAGCTGGTGCGGGCCGAAGGCGGTGAAGGTCGAGATCTTGAGCGTGCCCGAGACGTAGCCCGGCTGGCCCTTAGCCTCGGCCTCGGCCTCCTCGAGATCGCTGAAGAGCTGCAGGAGACGCTGGTGGAAGCGGGCACCTTCCTCGGTCAGCGAGACGTTCCGGGTGGTCCGGTAGAGGAGGCGGGTGTGCAGGCGCTCTTCGAGCCGCTGGAGGCTGCGGCTGACCGCCGACGGCGTCAGGCCGAGCGCCTGGGCGGCCCGCGTCAGGCTGCCCAGTTCGGCTGCCCGGGCGAAGGTCTGCAGGTCGCCGAGCGTGTTATTCATGATCTAAAATCATAAATGATATGATTTTAGCATCAATTATTGCCTTAAGGGAATAAGCTATCTATCTGGGATCTCCTGGAGATTTCCCGATGGAACCGAGCCCTCCCCGCATCGACTGGAACCAGATCCCGGCTTTGAGCGCCCACGCGCACTGCCTCCGGAGCGCCGAGATGCGCCGGATGCTTGCCCTGCTGGGATCGTTGATCGGCGGCCTCGCCCGGCGCCTGACGGCACCGGGCGGGCGGCGCTCCCGCCTCAGCCGCGGGCCGGCGCCTTCATCTCCTTGATTGCCGGCGCGCCGTCGCCGTCCAGGAGCGCGTAGTGGGTGAAGCCGGAGGCCTGCAGGCCTTCGAGCTGGCGCCCGAGCTTCTTCTCGAGCGGGAACAGAGAGGGTGCCACGCCCGAGGCGCGGAGCGCCTGGGAAGCCGACAGCGCGCGGGCGAGGGGAGTGCCGTCCGGCACCAGCAGCGCCGTCAGCTTGGCTTCGGTCGGCGGGGCGAACTTCTTGTCCATCAGGATGGTGACGACACGCTCGAAGCCGATCGAGAAGCCGCAGGCCGGCGCCTCCTCGCCCGAGAGCTTGCCGACCATCTTGTCGTAGCGGCCGCCGCCGGCGATCGAGAAGTCATAGCCCGGCTGCGCGATCTCGAACACCGGGCCGGTGTAGTAGCCCATGCCGCGCACCAGCGTCGGATCGAAGCGCGCCTTGTAGCGCGTGCCGGCGTCGGCCGAGACCGAGTCCAGTACGTCACGGGCGAGATTCACCACGTCGCCCGAGAGCGAGTTGCCGAGACGCTTGGCAAAATCCTCGACCGAGATGCCGTCGACGCCGTCGAGCATCCTCGTCAGGCGGTCGATCTGCGCCTCGGTGAAGCCCTGCATCCCGAGCTCGCCCTTCACGCCGTCGACGCCGATCTTGTCGAGCTTGTCGAGCGTGATGAAGACCGAGCCATGCCGCGCCGGCTCGACGCCGGCTGCGTTCGCGATCGCGGTCAGGATGCGGCGGTCGTTGAAGCGGATGGTGAATCCCTCGAAGCCGATCGACAGCAGCGCTTCGGCCGAGGCCACCAGCAGCTCGGCTTCGGCGAGGCCTTCGTCGAGCCCGATGATGTCGATGTCGCATTGGGTGAACTGGCGGTAGCGGCCCTTCTGCGGCCGTTCCGCACGCCAGACCGGGCCGATCTGGATCGCCTTGAACACGCGCGGCAGCTGGGCGCGGTTCGAGGTGAAGAAGCGAACGAGCGGCACGGTCAGATCGAAACGAAGGCCGAGGTCGACGAGATCGTCCTCGGTCATGCCGGGCCTGGCGAGGTCGAGCTTCTCGCCGCGCTTCATCACCTTGAAGACGAGCTTGGCGTTCTCGCCGCCGTCGTCGCCGGTCAGGAGCTGGATGTTTTCCAGCGCCGGCGTCTCGATGCGCGTGTAGCCGAAGCGTCGGTATGTCGCGAGGATCTTGGACTGCACCCAGTCGCGGATCGCCGCTTCGCCGGGCAGGATGTCCCGCATGCCGCGGGCGGGCTGTGGCTTGGACACGTGATGTCTCTCGAAGAAATGGAAATCCGGAGGCGAACGACGAGGCGGCCAGCGGCCTTAAAGGATCAGGCGGCCGACCGCTGTCCGTGTCGCTCGATCAGGTCGAACCAACGGTCGCCGATGGTGCGGCCGAGATGCTCGGCGGCGGCGAGATGATCCTTCATCTCGGATTCGAGCCGAGCGGTCAGCGCCTCGTCCGCCTTCGCGCTCTTGGCCCAGGTACGGACCATGGCGGCATCGACTTCCGGGTGGAACTGGAAGGCATAGGTCGAGCGGCCGATACGATAGGCCTGGTTGGTCGCGGCCTCGTTCGTGGCGAGACGCACCGCCTCATCCGGCAGGTCGAAGGTATCCTCATGCCACTGCATCGGGCGCACCGCGTCGCCGAGACCGGTGAGCATCGGATCGGCGAGGCCCGCCTCGGTAAGGTCGACCTTGCAGAAGCCGATCTCGGTCACCTTGTTGCGGTAGACCGGCTTGCCGAAGCTGCGCGCGATGATCTGCGAGCCGAGACAGATGCCGAGCACCGGCCGGCCGCTGTCGTGGAAGCGACGGACCATCTTGTGAAGGCGCGGATAGTACGGGTAGCCGGCATCGTCGGCGGCGCACATCGGGCCGCCCATCAGGACGAGCCCGTCGAAACCTTCCGGGCCGTCCGGGAAGCCGTCGCCCGCGGGCGGCAGGGTCGGCACCAGCGTGGCGCCGCGGGCAGCGATCGCCTCGCCGACCACGCCTGCCGGGTCTTCCCTGTCGTGCTGGACCACCAGAATGCGCATGGGGGCGGAACCTAAACGGCGATCCGGCCGGCGTCCAGCCGCACGTGCTCCAGCGTCACGTGGTCGGCGCTCCAGGGCCCAGGCCAAGCCTCGGCGCCGCTGCGGCGGAGTGCCCGGCACGCCCCGACCGGCACGTCGCGGGCGATCAGCATCGGGCCGTCACCCTCGGCTTCCGCCAGCATCGGGATCTCGGCATGGACGCCGCCCGATCCGAGGCCTGGCTCGCAGGGGAGGTAGACCGCGGCGCCGGAGGTCGACGGCTCGGCCGCACCGCGCAGCACCTGGCTTCCGATCAGGCCGACGGCGGCGACCGGACAGAGCAGTTCTACCGCGCGCGCCTTGGCGCAGTCGAAGACGCGGCGGTACCCGGATTCGAGCTCTGTCATCGATGGCACCAGCACCAGGTCGAGATCGAGGCTCTGCAGGCGCGAGGCGAGCGCCGGCTGCTCGATGTCGAGGCAGATCGCCACCGCAATCCTCAGGCCCCGCCAGTCGAAGGTGGCGAAGCGGCGGCCGGGCTGCACCAGCCATGCTTCCGGCCGCTTCTCGAACGGCGTCAGGCAAAGCTTGTCCTGGTGCGCCTCGGTGCCGTTCGGCATCAGCAGGTAGGCGCGGTTGACCCAGCCGCCGGTAACCGCTGCCGGCATCGAGCCCGCGAGCAGCGTGAGGCGCCTGCCGGCGACGGCGCGGGCAAGTGCAGGGATCGCCAGCTTTGCCTGCTCGGCCATCCAGGCAACCTCGCGGTTCCGCGGCAGGTCGGCCGGCATGAAGGAGAGCCAATGGGACGCCATCCACTCGGGCAGCACCAGCATGTCGGCGCCGCCGGCCTCGGCCTCGGCGATCTTCGCTTCGGCGACCGAGATCCACTCGGCGAGCGAGCCGAGCGGCCGGGCCAGATTCGCCGCCCAGAGCGCGAGAATGACGTTGTCCATAGCCTTGTCGTTATGGGCAACCGACAGCGCATTTCAAGAGCAACATCATCGTGCGACACTCGTTATGCCGTACAGGCCTGTAATCGTGGAGGGCGGAAAATGAAACAGAACGCCGATGTGATCGTCGCGCTCAACAAGCTCCTCAAGAACGAGCTGACCGCGATCAATCAGTACTTCCTGCATGCGCGGATGCTGAAGAACTGGGGCTTCGTCCGGATCGGCAAGAAGGTCTACGAGGAGTCGATCGGCGAGATGAAGCACGCCGACAAGCTGATTGAGCGCATCCTCTTCCTGGAAGGCCTGCCGAACCTTCAGGACCTGGGCAAGCTGCTGATCGGCGAGTCGACGCCGGAATGCCTGGCCTCCGACCTCAAGCTCGAGAGCACGGCCCGGCTGGACGTGGTCGAGGCGATCGGGCTGTTCGAGCAGAAGCGCGACTACGTCAGCCGGGCGCTCGCCGCCGAAATCCTGAAGGATGCGGAAGAGCACATCGACTTCCTCGAGACCGAGATCGGGCTGATCGAGAAGGTCGGCCTGCAGAACTACCTGCAGAGCCAGATGGAGCCGGGCGGGGGGTCCTAAAAGCCCGGAGATCAGTCGGCCGCGGCTGCCATCTCGGCCGGGCAGCCGGCCCGGGCTTCATCCAGCGCGTCGCGAATGTGGTGGATGCAGGATCCGCAATTCGGCTTGGTGCCCTTGGCCTTGAACACCTGGGCGACCGTGCAGGCGCCGGCGCGGGCCAGGGCGGCGACGTCGCGGTCGGAGATCGCGCGACAAAGACAGAGATACACGCCCCTGCTCCTGCAAGTCAGTCGCATTGACAATACGGATCGACCGGCCCATTCTCAAGCGGATTTTGCGAACGACTCGCACTTGCGGATGAGCGGGGCTGTGATGGTTCTCTGGCGAAGCCTGGACCCGAAGATGCTTCTGGCCGTGCTGGCATCGACCCGGCCGGGCAAGCCGGCCGTTTCCGCGCCCAAGGCACCGGCTGTTCCCCCTAAGAAGGCCGTGGCATAGTCGCCGGCATGGCCGTCAACCCGACCCCGCCCCGCGTAGGTTCACCCCCGCAGCGACGCCTGCTGCCGCCGCCAGCCGGCCGCCTGGAGGCCGGACGGGCCGCCGCCACCGATGCGCCGCCCCAGCAGCAGCGCCCGGGCCTCGTCCAGCGCCTCAGGACCGCGGTCAGCGACGACGAGATCGACGGCCAGATCATGCGCATGTTCAAGATGATCGCCCAGGGGCTGATCAATCTGGCGGCGCCCCGCGGCAGCTACCTCAACATCCTGACCTGACATCGTCGGCGGTTTTCATCGCAGGAAGCGGCGTTGCGGGCCGTTCCGACGTTTGGTGACCATGTCGTCGATCCAGACCCTGCTCGTCACGGCGATGCTGCTCGGCGCGGGGACCGCTCTGGCGGCCGAGAGGGCGGTCGAGATCTCGCCGACCGGCGCTTCCGACCGGTTTCCGGCGATCCTGCTGACCCCGGAAGGCGCAGGACCCTTCCCGGCGGTGGTGATCATGCACGACTGCAGCGGTCTCGGGCCCCGGTCGAGCGGCGCTCCCCGCCGCTGGGGCGAGGATCTGGTGGCGCAGGGCTACGTCGTGATCATCGCCGATTCTTTCTCGCCGCGCGACTTGCCGAACGGCGTCTGCAACGAGGCTCCGGAACGACTCCGCACCGCGAGCCACTATGTGCGAGTGGCCGACGCCTATGGCGCGCTCGACTTTCTCCGCACGCTTCCCATCGTCGACGGCAAGCGTGTCGGCATCATGGGCGGATCGCATGGCGGTTCGTCGACGCTGGCGAGCATGGTCGATCCGGGAGATGCCCGGACCGCGCAGGCGCTCGCCAAGCGCGACGGCTTCGCCGCCGGCATCGCCCTATATCCGTCATGCGGCCAGCGCTTCGGCACCTGGTCGGTGACGCGCGCCAAGGGCAACCGCGGCCCGGTCACCGGATATGCCGGGGTCTACAGGCCGATCGCGCCGCTTCTGATCCTTGCCGGCGAAGCCGACGACTGGGCGCCGGCGGAGCCATGCGTGCGGATGGCCGAGGCGGCGCGGGCACTGGGCCTCCCGCTGGAGATCAAGGTCTATCCCGGCGCGCACCATGCCTTCGACAGCGCCAGCCGCGTCGTCTTCAACCCGAACCGCAACAACGGCTACTCGGAGACCGGCAAGGGCGCCACCACCGGCGGCCAGGCCGAAGCCTGGGCCGACGCAAAGCTTCAAGTGCAGGCGTTCTTCGCCCGCCACCTCAAGGAAAGGCGCTAGCTCGCGGCGGCGGTCGTGTGCCGGCCGCCCTGCTCCTCGATGACCTTGTCGGCTAGCCGGCCGGTCAGCTCGGCCAGATGGTCGAACTTCCAGGCGTATGTGGCGACGCCGAGCGTGAGTGAACGCAGCTCGATGATCAGGTCGTGGATCTCGGATTGCGGCATGTGCGCCGAGACCTCGTCCCAGCCCTTCCATCCCGGTTTCGCGTCGTAGCCCAGGATCTGGCCTCGGCGGCCGGTGATCACGCGCTGGACCTTCGCGGTGTGCTCGTTCGGCACCGAGATCGTGACCAGTGCGATCGGCTCGAGCAGCACCGGATCGCATTTCGGCATGCCTTCGTTCATCGCGATGCGGCCGGCGGTCTTGAACGCCATGTCGGAGGAGTCGACCGCATGGTACTGGCCGTCGGTCAGCGTCACCGAGACGTCGACGACGCGGAACCCGAGCGCGCCCCGGTTCAGGAACTCGCGCACACCCTCCTCGACCGACGGGATCCACTGCCTGGGGATGGCGCCGCCGACGATCTTGTCGACGAAGGTGAAGCCTTGGCCGCGCGGCTGCGGATGGATCTCGATATGGACGTCGCCGAACTGGCCGTGGCCGCCGGTCTGGCGCTTGTGCCGGCCGTGCTGTTTGGCCGAGCGGCGGATGGTCTCACGATAGGGCACCTTCGGCCGGGTCGCGCTGATCTTCAGGTTGTTGCGCTGGCGGAGCCGGTCGAGCGCGATCTGCAGGTGGATGTCGCCCTGGCCGGCGAGCACCAGCTGGCCGAGATCGCCGTCGTGGTCGAGCGTCAGCGACGGATCCTCTTCCAGCATGCGCTGGATCGCACCCGAGAGCTTGACCTCGTCGTTGCGGTTGTCGGCGTGGATCGAGAGCGCGAAGACGGGGGCAAGGGCCGGCGGAAAGGCGCGGAAGCTCGCCGGGCGCTGGCCCGACGGCGTCAGCACGTCGCCGGTCTTTACCGCGTCCATCCGGCCGAGGGCGACGACGTCGCCGGCCTTGGCCTCCGCGACCTTCGAATGCTGCTGGCCCATCGGCTTCAGGATGCCCGAGACGCGATGGCCGCCGAGCGACTGCCCGTCCTTGATCGAGCCGCGCCAGATCCGCACGTAGCTGAGCTTGCCGGTTCCGGCGACATAGACTGTCTTGAACACTTCGGCGACGGCCTCGCCGTCCGAGGGCAGACCGCGGCGGGCGGCGGCGACCTGATGGGTCGGCGTCTCATGGCGGAGCGCCTTCAGGAGCCGGCGTACGCCATGGTCCTTCTCGGCCGCGCCGAAGAACACCGGAACCACGCGATCCTCGCGCAGGTCCTTCGAGAGCTCCTGATAGATCTCCTTCGGCGAAGGCACCACGTCCTCGAGCAGCTTCTCCAGCAGCTTGTCGTCGAAGTCGGCAAGCGCCTCCAGCAGCTCGGTGCGCGCCACCTGCTCGTCGGTCGCGAGCGAGTCGGGGATCTTTATCAGGTCGGAGGCCTGGCCCGGTTTGTAGCGATATGCGCGCTCGCTCACCAGGTCGATATAGCCGGTGACGTTGTCGCCTTCGCGGATCGGCACCTGGCGCAGCACCAGCGGGCGTTCCGATATCTCCTGGAGCGCCGCGAGGATCTCCTTCGGCGACTGCGAGGCGCCGTCCATCTTGTTGACGAACACCATGTGCGGGATCGCGTGCTCGTCGATGAAGCGGAAGATCGGCGCCGAGGTCTGCACGCGTTCGGCGACCGGCTCGATCACGACGATGGCGACGTCGGCGGCCAGCAGCGCGTTCCGCGCTTCCTGCGCAAGCTCGATCGAGCCGGGCGTGTCGATGAAGGTCCAGGGATCGTTGAGATACGAGGCGGCC
>JAEULB010000095.1 GCA_016792585.1 Rhodospirillaceae bacterium | reverse complement strand
GTTGCGCTCGTTGTCGACGCTCGCCTTGTCGAGCGAGGCGTTCAGGAACTTGCCGGCGTTGTAGACGACGCGTTCGACCGTGCCCGCGATCGGGCTTCGGTTGATGTGCACGTCGAAGACGTTGAGGAAGACACTGACGCGCGTCAGCGGGTCGGTGCCGAGGCCGAGCTCGGGCGGCGGCACGGCCTCGGTAACCAGGCTGACGATGCCGTCGGCGGGACTCACCAGCAGGCCTTCGCGGGTCGGCACCGTCCGCGGCGGATCGCGGAAGAAGTAGGCGACCCATGCGGCGAGCGCGATGCCGATGGCCCCGGTCCAGGGACCGAGCCAGAGGAGGACGAGCGCCAGCACGACGCCGATGGCGACGAACGGTCGGCCCTCGCGGGCGATCGGCACGAGCACGGACGAGATCACTAAGAAACCTCTGTTCGACGCGGTTTTTCGCCTACCGACCCGTGGTTTAGCCGTGGCGGTAAGGATTTGGAACCGAAATCGGTTCCGCCGGACCCCGCCCGCGCCGGGCCTAGTTGGTCCGGGTCGGTACCTGGAAGACCTGGCCCGGATAGATCAGGTCGGGGTCGCGGATCTGCTCGGCATTCGCCGTGTAGATCAGCGTGTAGAGCACGCCGCCGCCATAGGCCTGGCGGGCGATGCGCCACAGGCTGTGGCCCGGCTGGACCACCACCTTGCCGCCGGCGAGCACCTCGGGCGTCACCGCCGCGCGCTGGAACGGCAGCTCGACGCGCGCAACCACGCGGCCGCCGGGACCCAGCAGATCGGCGCGCAAGGTGTAGTTGCCGACGGCGACGTCGTCCTTCGGCGTCATCTTCCACTGGCCCGATCCGCTCGGCGTCTCGCCGATGATGCGGTTGTCGAGATAGACGCGGACGTCGCCTTCGGGCTGCGCCTTGCCGGAAAGGATCACGCGGCCGGCCTTGTCGTAGTCGACGACGTCGATCGTGATCTGGCCCTGGGGCTGGATCGGCGCCGGCGCCGCGATGGGGCGCGGCGGCGGGGGGGCGGCCGAGCCGGCCGCGGCGGGCGGTGCCTGCATCACGGTCGAGGATCCGCTCGCGCCGGCGCTCGGCACCGACAGCGCGAGGCTCTGGGGCGGCTGCGTCGTCGGCTGGCCGGCGACGTCGCGCTGCCGTTCCGGCACCACCAGCACGACCTCGCGCTCGGACGGAACGACCGGGCCGTCGCCGAGCTTGGCGCCCAGCGTCAGCGAGCGGCCGCCCGGCGAAAGCGGGGCCGTCGGTAGAAGTACCCATTCGCCTCGGTTGTCGGCGGTCACCGAGCCCAGCTCCTTGTCGCCGTCCTTGACGGTGACGCGGGCACCTGGCGCGGCACGGCCGGCGATCACGGCATTGCCTTCTGGCGAGATGCGGACGACGTCGAAAGAGGGCGGCGTCGGCGGCGGAGCGGGAGGCGCCGCGGCCGCGGCCGGCGGCGGAGGCGAGGGGGCGGCCCGCGGGGCCGGAGCGGGTGCGGGAGCCGGCGGCGCCGGAGCGGGTGTGGCCGGCGTCGCGGCCTGGGGCGCGGGCGCGGTCGTTCCCGGCGTCTGGGGGGCCGGCGTGTTCGAGGGGGCGTTTAAGGGCTGCGCCGGGGTCGAGGCGGCCTGTTGCTGGGCGGGAGGCGCATCCGAACGCCCGCCGAGGCCGAGCCAGTAGAGCCCACCCCCGACCAGAACGCCCAGCACCACGACGGTCGCCACCGCAACGACCAGAAGGCGCCGCATCGACGTCTCCACCCCTGAACGCTCAAATGCTTGTGAAGACTAGCCCGTCCGGCCCGCGTTGCCTAGGACGGGACGCTCGGGGCATGATCCCCGGGCCGTGCTCGGGCGGGGGCGCGAGTGCGGCAGCGTACCAACAAAACCACCGGAGGGCTTTAACCCATGAAGTTTCGTACCCTGACCCTGACCTTGGCGGCTGCTTTCCTGGCCACCGGCCTCGGCAGCGCTCCCCAGGCGTCGGCCCAGTCGCCCATGCAGGTGCATGAGCAGCGCGTCGCCTCGATGAAGGAACTGGGCGGCGCCATGGGCCGCATCAACCAGAACCAGAAGGAAGTGGCCGGCCACCCGCAGGTCGTTGCGGCTGCGACCGTGATCAACAACCACGCCAAGGCGATGCCCGGCTGGTTCCCGGCCGGCACCGACATGGTCGCGGTCTCCAATGGCGGCAAGAACCACGCGAAGGCCGAGATCTGGCAGGCCAAGGCCGAGTTCGATGCGGCCGCCAAGGGCCTCGAGACCGTCAGCGCCGACATGATCCGGATCGCCGCCGGCACCGACAACAACGCGGTGCAGGAGCAGTTCAAGAAGTTCGGTCCGGCTTGCGGCGCCTGCCATTCGAAGTTCCGCGCGCCGCTGCAGTAATCGATGACGCGGGCTCGACGAGCCCGCGTCGCTGTTGCTTTGAGCCCCCGCTTTCGACGATGGTCGGAGGCGGGGGCGTTGCTTTTGGGGGAGGCGTTCGATGCGTGATCGCATGCTGGCGGCGGCCGCGGCGCTGATCGCCCTGCTGGCCGCGGGACCGCTCGCCGCCCAGGACCTGGTCAAGAAGGGCGAATACGTCTTCCACGCCGCTGGCTGCAAGGGCTGCCATACGGACGTCGCGACCAAGGGGCCGCCGCTCGCCGGCGGCCGCGCGTTGAAGACGCCGTTCGGCACCTTCTACAGCCCGAACATCACCAAGGATCCGACCCACGGCATCGGCAGCTGGAGCGACGCCGACTTCGTCAAGGCGGTGAAGGGCGGCGTCGACAAGCAGGGCCGCCACCTGTTTCCGGCCTTTCCGTTCCCCTCGTACGCCGGCATGACCGACGACGACGCCAAGGCGATCAAGGCCTACATCTTCAGCCTTCCGGCGGTCGACAAGCCGAACAAGCCTCACGACGTCTCGGCCCCGTTCAGCTGGCGCATCGCCGCCTGGGGCTGGCAGCTCCTGTTCTTCAAGGGGCCTGCGGCCCCGCCGCCGCCATCAGGCGCCTCCGAGGAGATCAAGCGCGGCCACTATCTCGCGACCGCGCTCGGCCATTGCGGCGAATGCCACACGCCGCGCAATCAGCTCGGCGTGCTCGACCTTTCTCGGCACCTTGGCGGCAACCCCACCGGTCCCGGCGGGCGCATCCCCAACATCACGCCGGACAAGACCGGCATCGACAAGTACTCGCTCGACGACCTGATCACTGTGCTCGACACGGGCATGACGCTCGACGGCGACGTGCTCGGCGGCGAGATGACCGAAGTGGTCGAGGAGACGACCAGCAAGCTGACCCCGGAGGATCGCAAGGCGCTCGCCACGTATCTCAAGGCGATCCCGCCGGTCTTCATGGAACCGCGGAAAAAGTAGGGCCTTAGTCTCCCATGGCGAAGATCCGTTCGCTCTGCGTCTATTGCGGCGCCTCGGCGCGCGTCGCCCAGGTCCATCGCGATGCCGCGGCCGAGCTCGGCCGGCTGCTCGCCAAGGCCGGCATCCGGCTCGTCTTCGGCGGCGGCCGCGTCGGGCTGATGGGCGTGATCGCCGATGCGACGCTCCAGGCCGGCGGCGAGGTGGTGGGCATCATCCCCGATCACCTGGTGCGGCTGGAGGTCGGCCATGCGAGCGCGACCGAGCTCTTCGTCGTCCGCACCATGCACGAGCGCAAGCAGAAGATGGCCGATCTCTCCGACGGCTTCGCCGTGCTGCCGGGCGGCCTCGGCACGCTGGACGAGACCTTCGAGATCATCACCTGGAAGCAGCTTCGCCTGCACGACAAGCCGATCGTGCTGGTCGACGTCGCGGGCTACTGGAAACCGCTCGCCGGCATGGTCGAGCACATGATCAAGGAAGGCTTCGTGCAGCCGGCGCATCGCCGCCTGTTCGGCGTCGTCGACAAGGTCGAGGACGTGATCCCGACGCTGGAAGCGATGCCGGCGCCCGCTTTCAGTCCCGACGTGAAGTGGGCGTAATCCCGCCGCCCGCTTCGGCGACCAGGTAGTTGCGGAGCGCCATCACCACCTCGTCGCTCGAGGCCGTTTCCGGCCAGCGCAGGAAGTAGGTCCCGAGCATCGGCGTGTCCTCGTCGGGCAGCGGGCGCATCAGCGTGCCGGCGGCGAGATCGCGGGACGCCAGCGCCGCGCCGACGATCGCCACACCCTGGCCGCCGCGCGCCGCCTCGATCGCCATCGCCGTGTGGCTCACATGGATCACCTTCGGCCGCGGCAAGTCGGCAAGGCCATGGCGCTCGATCCACCAGTCCCAGTCGAAGCAGGGCGCCAGGTCCTGGTCGATCTGGATCAGCTGGTGATGGAGCAGATCGCGCGGCGACGACAGCGGCCGTTCGTTGGTGATCAGCCTCGGACTGCAGACCATCGCCACCGTCTCGCTGCACAGCACAGCCTCGTTGGCGGCCGGCACATGCCTCCCGGGCAGCTTCATCGCGGCGATGTCGACGCCGTCGCCGTCGAAATTGGGCTCGCCTTCCTCCTGGCCGATCAGCATCGGCTCGATGTCGGGATAAGCGTCGAGAAACGCCGGCAGCCTGGGCGTCAGCCAGAATGTCGCGAAGGAAGGACGCGCGAAGATGGTCAGCGTGCGCCGGCCGCTGCGGCTGCGCACGCGCTTGCTCGCCTGCGCCAGGCGGCCGAAGCCGGCCTCGACGCCGGTGAGCAGGATGCGGCCTTCCTCGGTCAGCGCCACGCCCGGGTTGAGCCGCCGGAACAGGCGGATGCGGAAGTGCTCCTCGAGCCGCTTGATGCGATGGCTGATCGCGCTCGGCGTCAGGTTCATCTCGTCGGCGGCGGCGGAGAAGCTCAGGTGCCGGGCGACGGCCTCGAAGGCGCGCAGCTCGTCGAGCGGCGGCAGGCGTGTCGGTCGGCCCGTCATCACGGATGAAGCGGGTTCATCGGGCGTGGACGATCCATCATTTGCTCCTCGCGGTCTCCGAAGGCACCTTCGCCGCCCAAGACGAAGGAGCTTCGATCATGGCTCATCTCGCAGTGAGCTTCAATGAAGAACGCAAGTGGATTGAAATAAAACTTGTCATTCCTAAAGTAATATCTGAAGTGCTGATAAGTATCTATGCTTGGCGGCGACGTCGCTCGGGGCGCCCGCCATTTGGCGGAGAGGACTTCCTGCTGAGCCAGCGCGGGCGCGAGGACCTCGGCCTCAGGGACGCGCTGACCCCGAGAGACCGGGTGATGATGCGCCATCCGGCAAGATTCTGAGCGTCGGCCAAGGCAGGCGGAACCGGGGCGCCTTCTCCTTGCCTTCCTAGGGCCGGCTGATATGTTTCCGGCCCTTTCCTCAACAGTTCCCCGGTGCCAACGCCATGGCCAAGATCAAGGTCAAGAACCCGGTCGTCGAGCTCGACGGCGACGAGATGACGCGGATCATCTGGAAGTTCATCAAGGACAAGCTGATCCTGCCGTACCTCGACGTCGACCTTAAGTATTACGACCTCGGGGTCGAGTACCGGGACAAGACCGAGGACCAGGTCACCGTCGACTCCGCCAAGGCGATCCAGAAGTACGGCGTCGGCGTGAAGTGCGCGACGATCACGCCGGACGAAGACCGGGTGAAGGAATTCAATCTCAAGAAGATGTGGAAGTCCCCGAACGGGACGATCCGCAACATCGTCGGCGGCACGATCTTCCGCCAGCCGATCGTGATCAAGACCGTGCCGCGGCTGGTGCCGGGCTGGACGCAGCCGATCGTCATCGGCCGTCACGCCTTCGGCGACCAGTATCGCGCCACCGACTTCGTCGTGCCCGGCCCCGGCAAGCTCACCATGACCTTCCAGCCGGCCGGCGGCGGTGCGCCGAAGCAGTACGAGATCTTCGACTTCCCGGGCGGCGGCGTCGCGCTCGGCATGTACAACCTGGATGAGTCGATCATCGGCTTCGCCCGCTCGTGCTTCAACTACGGCCTGATGCTCGGCTGGCCGGTCTACCTCTCGACCAAGAACACCATCCTCAAGGCCTATGACGGCCGCTTCAAGGACCTGTTCCAGAAGGTCTTCGACGAGGAATTCGCCGACAAGTTCAAGGCGAAGAAGATCGTCTACGAGCATCGCCTGATCGACGACCTGGTGGCCTCGGCCCTCAAATGGTCGGGCGCTTTCGTGTGGGCGTGCAAGAACTACGACGGCGACGTGCAGTCCGACACCGTGGCCCAGGGCTTCGGCTCGCTCGGCCTCATGACCTCGGTGCTGATGACGCCGGACGGCAAGACCGTCGAGGCCGAGGCCGCGCACGGCACGGTGACGCGCCACTACCGCGACCACCAGGCCGGCAAGCCGACCTCGACCAACCCGATCGCCTCGATCTATGCCTGGACCCGCGGCCTCTACTATCGCGGCGAGTTCGACGGCACGCCTGACGTGAAGAACTTCGCCGAGACCCTCGAGCGCGTCTGCGTCGAGACGGTCGAGTCCGGCGCGATGACCAAGGACCTGGCGATCCTGATCGGGCCGAATCAGCCCTGGCTCAACACCCAGCAGTTCCTCGACAAGATCGACGCGAACCTGAAGAAGGCGCTGGCTTAAGGAAGCCGACGCCTCTTCGTCGTCGTCGTTCAGCAAAGGCCCTCCCGCGAAAACGCGGGAGGGTTTTTCGTTACTGGAGGACCGGAGAGCCCTTCGGCATGTCGAGCGCCTGCAGCGTCGGCGCCATCATGTACTGCTGGATGCCCATGCCGCGGCGGCCGGTGGAGATCGCGGTCGAGGGCGCGGGCGATGCGGTCAACGCGTTGACCTTGGCAGCACCGGCGCGCGGGTCGCGGTTGATCCAGCTGGGCGAGGTGAAGGCGGAGGCGGGCTGGGCGAAGCCCATCGGCATCTGGCGGCCGGCGCCGGCACTCGGGTTCGCCTCGGCGGCGGCCGCGGCGAGCTGGGTCGACTCCGGCTTCCGCTGGATGTCGGCCCACAGCTTCAGGACCTTGGCGCGATAGCGCTGGTTATGCTCGGGCGTCGCCGAGTGGTAGTAGCCGACCGCGTCGGTCCAGGTCTTCCGGTCTTCCTTGAGGTCGGCCAGGTGGCGGGCGGCATAGGCGACGTTCTTCTGCGGCTCGAACGCCTCGTCCAGCGAGGCGAAGGCATTCGGGTGCCACATCAGGTTCACCTGCATGCAGCCGACGTCCATCGACTTGACGCCCTTGGCGCGCAGCTTGTGCACGAAGGCAATGGCTGCCTGCTTGGAGGGGAAGAAATGACCTACCCCCTCGGCATTGATCGTCCAGGGCCAGGCGACGGTGCGGCTGGAAGCCTCGTCCCAGCGGCCGGATTCGGTGAGGGCGATCGAGCGCAGCAGATGGGTCGGGATACCCCGCTCGCGCTCGGCCGCATAGATCGGCCCGAGGCAGAGGTCGTAGCCCACGTCGAGATTGCCTTTGGCGCCCGGGGTCTGGCCGCCAAGGGCTTGATTTGCCGGCGGCTTTGCGAAGGGCTGGACCAGGCCGGCGGACGGCAGCATCGACGGGCCGACGCCCGGATTCAGCGCCGCCGGGAGGGCGGAAACGGTGTTCGAGGGCGGTCCCTGCGTGCCCTGAAGGGCATTGGTCCACCACGCCTTGTTGGAAAGAGGGTTGGCCGCGGCCGAGGAGGCCGCGGCCAGAGTGGCCCCCAGGAGGAGGGCGGGGAGGAGAGATGCACGAACCATCGTGCCCCCCTCTCAGCAAGACCGGTGCCAAGCTCCCGCTGACGCTCTTGCGAAGGCTGCCTGCCTTGCCTCGCCTGGGGGGAGGTCGGATACTTCCACCCAAGCCAAGGGAGGCACCTCACACATGATTACCGCTCGTACCGCTCTGATCGCGGGTCTCTTCTCGTGCGTTTCGGTTGCGGCGCTCACCGCTCCCGTCTCCGCCCAGCAGACGCCGCGCGACACCTTCGTGATGGCGATGGCGATCGACGCCATCAACACCCTCGATCCAGGCCGCATCGGCGACGCCGTCGGCGACGAGATCATCAACAACGTCTGCGATGCGATCGTGGCGCTCGACACCTCGACCGACGCCAAGGTCGTCCCCGGTCTCGCCGAGAGCTGGACCGTCTCGGAGGACGGCAAGCAGATCACCTTCAAGCTGCGCGACACCAAGCATCCGTCGGGCAACCCGGTCACCGCCTCGGACGCGGTCTGGACCTTCAACCGGACGCTCGCGATCAACACGATCAACGCCGGCACGCTGCGCGAATACGGCCTCGGCGCCGACCGCGCCAAGGACGCCTTCACCGCGCCGGACGAGCGGACGCTGGTGATCAAGCTCGACAAGCCCTATCCGACGAACTTCATCCTGGCGAACATCTTCGCCACCCGCGCCGCCTTCATCCTCGACAAGAAGGAGATGGCGAAGCACTACAAGGCCGACGACGAGTTCATGAAGGGCGACGAGAAGTCGCCGGGCTGGCTCAACACCAACTCGGCCTGCGCCGGCGCCTACAGGCTGCGCTCCTGGGCCTTCAACGATGCGATCACCTACGAGCGCAACGACAACTACTGGCGGGGCGCGCCGCTCATGCGGCGGGTCATCGTCAAGCACCTGAACGAGGCGGGCGCGCAGTTCCTGCAGCTCAAGGCCGGCGACATCGACGCGGCGCGCAACCTCAACCCCGAAGGTCTCGAGGGCGTGCTCGCCGACAAGAACCTGAAGCTCGCCTCGGCCGTCCGCCAGACCATGCAATACGCGACCTTCAACACCCTCGACAAGGCATTCGCCGAGCCGAAGGTGCGCCTCGCGTTCCGCTACCTGATCGACTACGACGCGCTGCAGAAGACCGTCATGCGCCACGAGGGCATCGCGCGCGCCAGCCTGGTGCCGCTCGAGGCCTTCGGCGCGCTCGACGAGAAGGCGGGCCAGCCCTTCAAGCTCGACCTCGACATGGCGAAGAAGCTGATCACCGAGGCTGGATTCCCGAACGGGTTCGAGAAGGAGTTCCTGTTCACGCCGAACTTCCCCAACCCCGAGATCTCCCAGCACATCCAGGCGAACGCCGCGAAGATCGGCATCAAGCTGAACCTCCAGGCCATGGCCGGCGCCCAGCTCTTCCCGAAGATGCGCCAGCGCGGCTTCGAGATGGCGATGCTGAACTGGAACGTGGTGCCCGCGGACGGCCACGCCTTCGTCTCGCGCCTGGCGATGAACCCGGACAACAGCCCGAACCTGCCGCCGAGCAACATGGCGAGCTGGTGGTCGGCCTATTTCGACCCGAAGGTCAACGAGATGGGCAACGCGGCGCTGTTCGAGCGCGACGAGGCGAAGCGGGCGGCGCTCTATCGCGAGATCCAGCAGCACCAGATGCAGAACGGGCCGCACGCCTTCATGTTCCAGATCAAGCGCAACGTCGGCATGCGGGCGTCGGTGAAGGAATTCAAGTTCACCGGCAACCGCGCCTATTACCGGACGGTCGAGAAGTAGCATTCCCTGGCGCGTCCCCGGCCTGAAGCCGGGGACGCCCTTCTCTCAAGCTTCAGGAGTCGACAATGGGCGCCAGCGACCGGCGAGTGTTCGCCCATGCGGATTTCGCCAGGGTGGAGCGGTATCTCCCCTGGGTGATGGCGAGGAACGTCCGGAACGCCCAGGTCATGGCCCACTGGATCGCCGACCAGGACCGCTTCTGGTACCGGCAGGAGACCAAGGGCGGGGCGCTGTTCTGGATCGTCGACGCCGCCAGCGGCAAGCGGACGCCGGCCTTCGACCACGAGCGCATGGCGAAGGGCATGTCCCAGGTGCTGAAGCGGAAGATCGCGCCGAACGGGCTCGGGATCTCGGGCTTCACCTTCACGCCCGACCTCAAGGCGATCGACTTCACCGCCCATGGGCGGTCGTGGCGCTTCAACCTCGCCTTCGGCAAGCCGGAGGCCGCGCCGGCCCGCCTGACCGATGCGGAGGTGCCGTCGCCGGACGGGCGCTGGGTCGCGTTCCTGAAGGGGCCGAACCTCTGGGTGCGCGAAGCCAAGACCGGCAAGGAGCGCGCGCTCACCAAGGACGGCGAGGAGCGTTTCGCCTACGGCAAGTCGCCCGACACCAACCTGACGGCGATCACCTGGAAACGGGCCAAGGCGTTGCCGCCGCCGGCGCTCGTCTGGTCTCCCGACTCCAGGTTCGTGCTGACCCACAAGCTCGACGAACGGAAGGTCAAGGCGCTCCACCTGCACCAGTCGGTGCCTGAGGACGGCAGCGTCCGTCCGGTGATCCACGAGATCCGCCAGCCGTTCCCGGGCGATCGCGACGACGAGCTGGCCTATGCGCATCACCTCACGATCGAGGTCGCGACCGGAAAGCAGGTCTTCGCCGACGTGACCCCGCAGCTCGTCGGCAACGGGTCGACGATCGAGCGCGGCCGGGTCTGGTGGGACGAGGACGCCAAGACCGTCTTCATCGTCGATGTCGGTCGGGCCGAGAAGTGGCTCCGCCTCCTGCGCCTCGACACGGCCACTGGCAAGGTCCGCGTCGTCCGCGAGGAGCGCTCGAGGACCTTCGTCGAGGCAAACCTGCAGCCGGCGCTCCGGCCCAACATCCGCACGCTGCCGGGCGGCAAGGAGATCGTCTGGTTTTCCCAGGAGGATGGCTGGGCGCACCTCTACCTGATCGACGAGAAGGGGAAGACCAAGAACCGCATCACCGGCGGCAAATGGGCGGTGCTCGACGTCCTCCACGTCGACCCGAAGGCGCGGACGGTGCTGTTCACTGCCGGCGGCATCACGCCGCGCATGGATCCCTACATGCGCCAGGTATGCCGCGCCTCGCTCGATGGCGGCCCGGTCACGGTGCTGACGCAAGAGCAGGTCGACCACTTTGTCGCGACCGTTCAGCCGCAGACGCTGATCGTGCTGCCCCTGGACATCCATCGGCCGAAGCCGTCGGGCGTCTCGCCCTCGGGCAAATACTTCGTTGAGACCCGGAGCACGATCACGACGCTTCCGGCCTCGTATCTCCGTGCCTCGCTCGACGGGCGCGTGATCGCCAAGCTCGAGGAGGCGGAAGCGGAGGACGTGCTCCGCAACGACTGGCGCTGGCCCGAGGCGTTCAAGGTCAAGGCGGCCGACAGGAAGACCGACATCTACGGCGCGATCTGGCTCCCCAGCGACTTCGACCCGAAGAAGCGCTATCCGGTGCTGGACCTGATCTATCCCGGGCCGCAGCGCACGCAGACGCCGGTCCAGTCCTTCACCGGCGACGGCAATGGCATGCGCACGTTCCTGTTCCCGCGCGCCTTCGCCGAGCTCGGCATGATCGTCGTCACCATCGACGGCCGCGGCACGCCGCTCCGCTCCAAGGCTTTCCACGATCACTGGTACGGGAAGATGGAGACGGCGGGCGGGCTCGAGGATCACATGGCGGGCCTGAAGCAGCTGGCGAAGGACCGGCCCTACATGGACCTGTCCCGCGTCGGTATCACCGGCCACTCCGGCGGCGGCTTCGCCTCCACCCGCGCCCTCTTCCTCTATCCCGAGTTCTTCAAGGTCGCGGCCTCGTCCTCGGGCAATCACGACCAGCGGGGATACAGCCAGGGCTGGGGCGAGAAGTACCAGGGCCTGGAGTCCGAGGGCGCCTCATACGAGGCCCAGGTCAACGCCAGCATCGCGCACCGGATGCAGGGCAAGCTGTTCCTCTCCTACGCCGACATGGACGACAACGTGGCCCCTGCGCTGACGCTCCAGGTCTGCGACGCCCTGATCAAAGCGAACAAGGATTTCGAGCTGCTGGTCATGACGAACCACAACCATCTCTCGATCTATCGCAACGGCTATTTTTTCCGGCGCACCTTCGAGTTCTTCCTGCGCGAGCTCGTCGGCGTCGAGGTGGAGCCCGGCTACAAGCTCAAGGGCCAGGAAGATGCGGCGACCTGAGGAACGCCCGCATGTGGAAGGCGGCCTGCGCCGGCGCGTAGCGGAGACGGGCGCCAACCGGGCAGGCGGCGCGGGCAAGGCAGCCGCCGGACATGCATCCGGAGCCAGCCGGCGTCGCGATATGCGAACGGCAGCCGGCCACGTCGTAGCCGGCAAATGAGAAAGCCGATACCGGGCAGGTCGTGAGGCACGGCTTCTCCGCGCAGGTCGTGCACGGGCTGGCGCGCGCCGGAATCGCCGGCAGCTCAAGCCGCTCTCCGAAGGCGAGCGCGCCGCGATAGCTGTGCCAGAGCCCGAAGTCGGGATGGATCAGGATGCCGAGCGGCGAGACGGCGACCGGCTCGGCACGCCGCGCCCAGCGCTGGAACGGCAGCCAGGGCGGACCCGAGAAGGGATAGAGCGCGGTCGCGCCGAGATCGGAAGCGATCGCATCGATTCCGCGGCGGGACCAGCGGTCGAGCGGATTCGGCTCGCCGTCGGCCGCCTCCGGCGATGTCGCGAAGGTGCTCCAGAATTCGCTGCCGACCCAGCCGACGAGCGCGATCGTCGCGGCTGCGATCGGCACGGCGTCGTCAGGCCGGACATGGAAGGCGCCGCGGAGCCGAAGCCCGGCCTCGCGGGCGCGCTCGGCGACGCGGTCTAAGGTCAGTCCGGCCAGCGGAGGAGACGCTCGAAGCGCCGCGCCTTGCGCTCGGCGTGGCTGTATTGCTGCGGGCGGTTGCGCTTCCGCGCCTCGCCGAGCTCATGGACGACGCGATCGGCGACCACCTCCGCCTCGCCCGGATGCAGGTTGCAGGGATCGAGCTGGAAGAAGCCCTGCTCGGCCTCGTGGTCGCGGACGATCACCGGCGGGCTGCCGGATGCGAGCTGGTCGGCGAGCTCCCAGGCGGTGATCCGCGCCTTCTCCGGATCCACTGTGAGCATCAACCGGTCGAGCGGATTGTTGGTGGGGTCGGGGATGATCGTTGCCGTCACGCCCTCGATGCCGGCGAAGCGCTTGACCCAGAGATCGAGGTAGCTCTTCTCGGTCTTGCGGATGCCGGCGTGGTCGCGCTTCTCCCAGGCTTCCAGCGCGGCGATGGTGCCGGCGATGCTTTCCTTGCCGACCTTCATGCCGCGGCCGATGCCGGAGTTCTGAAGGAAGGTCGAGCGCACCAGGTTCTTCTTGCCGCCGACGATGCCGGCGGTCGGGCCGCCGAGGAACTTGTGCGCGCTGTAGATCACGAGATCGGCGCCGGCCGCGTGGAAACCCTTGAGGTCGTACTCGGACGCCAGGTCGGCGACGACCGGAACGCCATGGTCGTGGGCGACGCGGGCGAAGACGTCCAAAGGCATCTGGCCGTACTGCACCGTGTGGTGCGAGACGACGTAGAGCGCCGCCGCCGTCTTCTCGGTGATCTTGGATGCCAGCTGATAGGCGCGCGCGTCGGTGACGTTCCCGACCGGTACGCAGGTGGCGCCGGCGAGGCGGATCGCCTGCTCGATCGGCGCGCCATAGCCGGTCATGTGACCCATCTGGATCACCACCTCGTTCCGCATGCCCGTCGCGTCGGGAAGCTGCTCGATCCTGGCGAGGTCGGGCCCGGTCATGCAGCCGGCGATCGCCAGCGTGATGCCGGCCGAGGCCGAGGCGGTGACGAACCCGGCCTCGGACCCGGTGAGCCGGGCGATGGCCTTGCTCGCCTTCCGGTGCAGGTCGTTGACCTCGACCCATTCCGGCAGCACCTCGCTCGCGACCTTGACCGCCTCGGGGACCACGATCGAGGCGCCGAGCGCCGTCATCGTGCCGGAAACGTTGATGATCGGGCGAAGGCCGAGACGCTGGCGGACGTCGGAACGCTTGGACATGGGATCAGTGCTTCATCTCGATGCGGGCGAGGAAGGTCTTGAGCCGCTCGTTGCTGGCAGCATTGGCCAGCACCTCGCGCGAGGCGCCTTCGACGATGACGCGGCCTTCGTCCATGAAGACGATGCGGGATCCGACGTCGCGGGCGAAGGTCATCTCATGGGTGACGACGATCATCGTCATGCCGTCGCGCGCTAGGCCCTGGACCACTTGCAGGACCTCGCCGACCAGCTCGGGGTCGAGCGCCGAGGTGATCTCGTCGAGCAGCAGCACCTTCGGCTCCATCGCCACGGCGCGGGCGATGCCGACCCGCTGCTGCTGGCCGCCGGAGAGCTGGCTCGGGAGGTTCTGGAGCTTGTCGGCGAGGCCGACGCGGGTGAGCCATTGGGTGGCCCGGTCCTTCGCCTCGGCCTTCGAGATGCCGCGCACCTTGGTCAGGCCCAGCATGACGTTCTCCAGCGCGGACAGGTGCGGGAAGAGGTTGAACAGCTGGAACACCATGCCGATGTCGGCGCGGATCGGCGCCAGCGCCCGTTCGGACCGGCGCTTGCGATTGTCGTCGTAGCCGACCTCGACGCCGTCGACCCTGATCGAGCCATCGTCATAGGGCTCGAGCAGGTTGATGCAGCGGAGCAAGGTCGTCTTGCCGCTGCCGGAGGGACCGATCACGCAGACCGCCTCGCCCTTGGCGACGTCGAGATCGACGCCATCGAGGACGCGCAGAGTCCCGAAGGACTTCTTGAGGCCGCGGATCTGGACGAGGGGCTGGGTCACCGGCTACTCCCGGACATAGGCGAAGCGCGACTCGAGCCGGCGGCTGGCCATGCTCAGGCTGTAGTTGATGGCGAAGTACATCGCCGCGGCGAGCAGGTACATCGGCAGCGGATCGTAGGTCCGCCCGATCACCTGCTGGGTCGCGAGCGTCAGGTCGACGATGCCGGCGAGCGAGACCAGCGCCGAGCCCTTTACCGCATCGGCGACGGCGTTGATCCAGGGCGGCAGGAAGCGGCGTACCGCCTGCGGCATGATCACGTACTGGAGCCGCTGGCGGAAGGTGAGGCCAATCGCTTTGCCGGCATCGGTCTGGCCGAAGTGGATCGACTGGATCGCGCCGCGCGCGATCTCGGCGACATGCGCGGTCTTGAACGCGGCGAGCGCGATCACCGCCGAGGCGTAGTTGCCGAAGTCGATCCCGACCAGCGGCAGGCCATAGATGATCAGGAAGATCAGCACGATCAGCGGCGTGCCGCGCAGGATGTCGGAGTAGACCCTGATCGGCCAGGCGATCCACCACCGACCGTAGACGAGACCGACGCCGAACAGCACGCCCGAGACCAGCGACGAGGCGACGACGAGGCCCGAGACGGCGAGCGTCACCAGCAGCCCCTGCCAGAGGAACGGCAGCGTGTTGATGAGGAACTGGATCATCGCCGCACCAGGGAGAAGCGGCGCTCGAGGATCCTGAGCCCGTAGATCAGCGCGTAGCAGGTGACGAGGTACATCGGCCAGACCACCAGCCAGACCTCGATCACCCGGAAGGTATTGGTCTTGATCCAGTTGGCGCCGTAGGTGAGCTCCGGCACCGCGATCACGTAGGCGAGCGAGGTGTCCTTGAACAAGGACACATAGACGTTGGAGAGCGACGGCAGCACGATGCGGAACATCATCGGCGCGCGCACATAGAGGAAGCGCTGCCAGGGCGTGAGCCCGATCGCCTTGCCGGCGTCGACCAGGCCTTTCGGGATCGCATCCAGCCCGGCGCGGAACACCTCGACCAGGTAGGCGCCGGAGTAGATGGCCAGCGTCGCGACGAAGCTGGTCTTGGCGTCGTAGGCGAAGCCGCCGGCGGACGGGATGCCGTAGAAGACGAGATATACGAGCAGCAGCAGCGGCACGTTGCGGATGAACTCGACATAGGCCGAGACCGCGGTCTTGGTCAGCCTGCCGCCGCCGGTATAGGCGAGCGCCAGCGCCAGGCCGATCACCATGCCGATCAGGATCGAGACCAGCGCGATCTCGAGCGAGAGGACGAGCCCCCAATAGAGCTTGTCGGCGTAACGCCAGACAAAATTGAAGTTGAAGTGATAGGCCACGGAGGGACCAAGACTAGCCCCCCACCCCGGCCCTCCCTCACGCTCCGCGGGGGGAGGGAGGGAGAGACGACCTCGTGTCCCCTCCCCCCTTAGCGGGGGAGGGATAGGGTGGGGGGAGTTTCCGGTCTATCGGATCAGATCGTCGGGAAGCCGGGCACGCGGCGCGGCGGCTTCGCGGCGAAGAACTCCTCGAAGGCCGCGTCGTAGATCTCGGTCTGGTGGCCGTGCATGGCGACGTTGAGGCAGGTGTTGACCCACTGCAGCCAGTCCGGATCTCCCTGGCGCATCGCCGCCGAATAGAGCTGCGTGTCGTAGTGGAAGCCGGAATCGAGGTACTTGTCCGGGTTCCGCTTCACCAGCCAGCCGACGGTCGAGAGGTCGATGACCGCGGCATCCGAGCGGCCGGAGTCGAGCGCCTGGATCGCGTTCGCCTGGGTGTCGAGCTGCATGACCTGTGCCTGCGGCAGGCCGCGGGCGACCAGCTGGTCGGCATCGACATTCTGCAGCACCGATGCCTTGGCGTTCTTGCCGGCGTCGATCAGTTCCTTGTGGGTCTTGTACTTGCCCTTGGACGAGGTCAGCAGCGCCACGCCCTCGACGTAGTAGGGACGCGAGAAGGCGACGAGCTGGGCGCGGGCCGGCGAGACCGTCATGAACTGGATGACGATGTCGACCTTGCCGGCGGTGATGTTCGGGATTCGGGATGCCGGGTCCTGCTTCACGAACTCGATCTTGCTCAGGTCCTCCTTGGCGTCGCGTCCGGCGCCGAACAGGCCGGCGGCGAGGATGCGCGCCACGGCGATGTCCATGCCGGTGAGCTCGCCTTTGTCGTTCTCGAAGTGCCAGGGGGCATTGGTCGAGCCGGTGCCGACGATCAGCTTGCCGCGATTGAGTACGGTGCGGAGCTGGCTGGTGGGGGCCGACTGGGCGGCCGCCTTCTGGGCATCGAGCGTCGCGGCGGCGGCCGCACCGACGGCGAGGCCGAGCCCGCCGAGCTTGAGAAAGTCCCGGCGCGCCCGGGTTTCGTTGTCGGACATGAATGCCTCCCGTGTTGTGCAGGTCGACCGAAGGATTTCGGATGCGGAAATCATGGTCCCGGCCGCGTGCCGTTGGCAAGGCCCAGGACCGGCGCGCGGAACGCCGGCCTAGCCGGCCTTTCTCGCCCAGTCCTTGAGCGCCTCGGTGATGCGGAGTGCGGCCTCGAGCGCGCGCAGGCCCGCTTCGCCGTCGACCAGCGGCGCTTTCCCTGAGCGCACGCAGTCGACGAAGGAGGCGATCTCGAGCTTGAGCGGATCGGTCTCGGGCAGGTCCTTTTCCTCGATCTGGAAGTTGGGAAAGCCGTCGACCACCGGCCCGCCGCGCTTGATCCAGGTGAACTTGCGCTTGATGAAGTCGACGCGCCCGTAGCCCGACTTCTGGAAGAGGCGCAGCGTGCGCTCGCTCTTCATGCTGATCCGGCTCGCGGTCACGTTGGCGACGCAGCCGCCCTCGAAGACGAGGCGTGCGTTGGCGATGTCCTCGTTGTCGCCGAGCACCGGCACGCCGACCGCATCGAGGTCGACGATCGGCCGGCCGACCAGGTCGAGCACCAGGTCGATGTCGTGGATCATCAGGTCGAGGATCACGCTGACGTCGGTGCCGCGCGGCTTGAACGGGGCTATCCGGTGGCACTCGATGAACATCGGGCGGTCGATCACGCCGGTCATCGCCTCCCGCGCCGCGTCGAAGCGGACGAGGTGGCCGACCTGCAGGATCCGGTTGCGCTCCTTTGCCAGCTTTACCAGGGAGGCGGCCTGCTCGACCGTCTCGGCGATCGGCTTCTCGACCAGGCAGTGGATGCCGGCCGTGAGGCAGGTCGAGGCGACGTCGAAATGAGCCCGGGTGGGCACGGCGACCGAGACGGCGTCGGCCTTGCCGATGATCTGGTTGAGCTGGGTGAACGCCTCGACCCCGAGCGGGCCGGCGACGGCGGCGCCGCGCTCGCGATCCGGATCGACGACGCCAAGGAGCTGGACGCCCGGAAGGCTCCGGTACTTTTCGGCATGGAGCCGGCCGAAATGGCCGACGCCGACGACCGCGACCTTGACCTCGCTCAACCTTTCCCCCGCCATGGTCAGGCTCTCACCAGATGGGTTTATAGTGGGGGGCGGCGGGAAAGGGGAGACGAGACGTGGATTCCGGTCATGGCTTGGCCCAGTCGCTCAAGACCTATACCGACGCCGACCAGGCGGTGGCGCGGATCGAGGAGATCTTCGCCGGCTCGGCCGCCGCGGTCCGCAGCGCCTTCGCGGCGCTGACCCGGCCGGAAGGGCCGAAGCTGTCGGCGGCCGGCGCCAACTATCCCTATGTCGGCCTCCAGGTAGGGCTCTCCGATCTCCGCATCGATGCGCGGCTCAGCTACGGGGCGCTGCTCGACCCCGGCGTCTACGGCACGACGCTGACCCGTCCGGATCTCTTCGCCGATTACTATCGCGAACAGATCGGTCTCCTGATGCGACATCACAAGGTGCCGGTGGTCGTCGGCATCAGTGACAGGCCGATCCCGCTTCCCTTCATCGTCGAGGATTCGACCGCCGACATCACCGAGGCCCAGCTGGCGGCGATGCAGGAGCTGTTCGCGCTGCCCGATCTGTCGGCGACCGACGATTCGATTGCCAACGGCACGCGCCACACGCCCCCCGGCCGGCCGAAGCCGCTGGCGCTGTTCGAGGCCGAGCGGGTCGACTATTCGCTCCACCGGCTCGCGCACTACACCGCGAC
>JAEULB010000056.1 GCA_016792585.1 Rhodospirillaceae bacterium | reverse complement strand
GATCCCGGGCCCGGTGCCCTACCTGACGGCTCCAGCGGAGGAGGTCACTCGCTGGGCGGAGCATCTCGCCGGAGTGAAGGGGCCGCGGATCGGCATCTGCTGGAAAGGAAACCCGCGTTTCCTCGAGGACCGGATGCGCTCGCCGGGGCTCGACGCGATACGGCCGCTCCTCTCGGCCATGCCGGGCTCGGCGATCAGCCTGGTGAAGGATCCAAACGGCGATGACCTCACCGGGCTCGACCTGCTCGACCTCTCGGCGGACCTGAGCGACATGGCGACGACCGCGGCGGTCATGGCCAATCTCGACCTCGTCATCACGTCCGACACGTCGATCGTCCATCTCGCCGGCGCCCTGGGCCGGCCCACCTGGCTCCTCCTCCATCACGCATCCGATTGGCGCTGGCTTACCGGCCGGTCGGACAGCCCTTGGTATCCATCCATCTCCCTTTTCCGCCAGGAAGCGCCGGGCGACTGGCGCGCGCCGGTGCGGCGCATCGCCGAGGGACTTCGCACGAAAGCATTCGCCCATCACCGCACCTGAGACAGGATGGCTGCGCGAAGGAGCGGCACGACATCGCGCGGGTCAGCGCGACAGAGCCCTTGCCGCGTATCGTGCCGCGATCGCGACGGCGCCGTCGCAGCCGGACGGCCACTACTTCGCCGGCTGCATCGGACATGAGCTCGGCGAAGCCGACAGGCCCAGACGCGATCTCGGGCGCGCCATCGCCTGTGTACCGGGATACGGCCCGGCGCACGCCGTTCTCGGCCATCTCCTCGGAACCGCCGGGCGTCACCGCGAGGCCGCGCGTCACCTTCGACGCTCCTGCGCGCTGGATCCGGCGCGGCCTGACGTGCTCGATCTCCTCGGGGACGCGCCGGACGATCTCGTATCGGCGGTGTTACAACGCGCACGCGCGCTGACCATCGAAAGCGACAGCGCGCACGGACGCTACAATCTCGGCAACGCGCTGCGCACGATCGGTCTCCCTTGGGCAGCGGCAAGGGAATTCCGCAAGGCAATTGCGCTCGCCCCCGCCTTCGCCACGGCGATCGGCAACCTCGCGAACATCGGCCGCGAGCAGCTCCCGCTCCATCCCGACGCGACCGTTCCGCCAGAGCCGGAGATCGTCCCGCCATCTGCGCCGGAAGTCGCAGAGCGTCTGAAGCATTGGCTGGCTGTCCCTCGGGCGGCAGTATCCGAATCCGCGATCCTCGGGGCCTATCATCGGGCCCTTTCCCTCGATCCCCTGGACTCGGAAATCTGGGGGAATCTCGGCCTCGCATATCTGACGCGCGCCCGCGGAACGGAGGCCGAGCGTGCTTTCCGTACCGCTCTCGCCGTCAGCCCGGGCTCCGCCCGCGCGCATTTCGATCTGGGCTGCGTGCTCGATGACCGCCTGCCGCCGGACGCGGCGATCCTCGCGTACTCGCGCAGCCTCGACGTAAAGGCGGACCATGTCCTCGCCCGATGGAACCGTTCCCTTCTCGATCTCCTGAACGGCGATTGCGAACGGGGATGGCCCGGTTACGAGTGGCGCTGGCGGAAGCCCGACTCCCCGCACCGATCGCTCGACGCGCCGCTATGGGCCGGCGAGCCCCTCGCCGGACGCACGCTGCTGCTCCATACCGAACAGGGCTTCGGCGATACCTTGATGGTCGTGCGCTTCGTCCATCGACTGATTGCCGAGGGTCATCGCGTCGCCATCCAGTGCCAGCCTGCGCTCGTCCGCCTGCTGTCGCGCATTCCAGGTGTCGACGCCGTGGTATCGTCCTCGGATCCGCTTCCGCGCTTCGATCTCCATCTTCCGATGATGAGCCTGCCCGGCACACTCGGGATCGGTCTCGCGGATCTGCCGGGCCCCTGCCCTTATGTCTCCACCGAGGCTTCGGCGGTCGACCGATGGCGTCGTCGTTTCGCCGGAAGGCGCGGCCCGCGGGTCGGACTCTGCTGGAAAGGCAACCCCCGCTTCGTCGGCGACAGGCTTCGGTCTCCCGGATTCGATGCGATCCGCCCGATCTCCGCCTTTCTTGGCGAACGAGCGGTGTGCCTCGTTCGGGAACTCGAGGACGAACCCCTGTCCGACTACGGCATCGAGGACGTCCACTCGGAACTGGACGATTTCGCCGAGACGGCAGCGATGATGAGTGCGCTCGACCTGATCGTCACGTCGGATACTGCCGTCGCCAACCTCGCTGGCGCGCTCGGCCTCGATGTCTGGGTGATGTTGCCGTACATCCCGGACTGGCGATGGCTTCGCGACCGCACGGACAGCCCCTGGTATCCGTCGGCGCGCCTGTTCCGGCAAAGCCGCCCCGGTTCATGGCCCGAAGTGGCCAAGGCGATCCGCGCGAGCCTCGCCGAGCGCTTCTCGGCCTAGAGCGGGCGGCTCAGTTCCCCGGGAACTGGCGACGGAAGCTGCCGGTGATGGCATCGGCATCCGCGTCGTCGTTCACGACATAGGGCGTGATAAGCACGATCAGCTCGGTCCGCTTGTTCGTGACCGAATCCACCCGGAACAACTGGCCGACACCGGGAATGTCCTTGAGGAACGGAACGCCCGAGGTTCCGTCGCTCTGCGTCGTCGAGAACAGGCCACCGATCATCACCGTCGCGCCGTCGGTCAGTGCGACCTGCGTGTTCACCCTGCGATTTGAGATCACCGGCGAGCTGATGTCCGACGTGCGGTTGGTCGTCGCCTCGCTCACCTCCTGAGTGATCTCGAGGTCGACCCTTCGGCTGCCATGGACGACCGGCTTCACGTTCAGGATGACGCCGGTGTTCCGGTACTGAATCTGCTGGAGTACGCCGGTGGTGCCGCCTGTCTGGGTCGGGCTCGTCGTCTGCGAGGTAATGATCGGAACTTCGCTGCCGACCTGGATGCGCGCCTCGGCGCCGGTCCTGGCCAGAACCCTCGGCCGAGAGAGGATCTGCGCGCGATTGTTCGACGACAGGGCATTCACGATGGCGCGGACGTCGGTGGCGGACTCGAAAACCGTCATCGTCAGTCCGCTCGACCCGACGCCGAGCCCGCCGAGGGTTCCGATGTCGATATTCTTCCCACCGGCCGACGTCTTCAGAAGCCATTCGACACCGAGGTTGTTCGTATCGTCGAGGGTCACCTCGGCGACCGTGACCTCGATGAGGGCGGCCCGCGTCGGCTGGTCCATGCTCTCGATCAGCCCGCGGAGCTGGGCGTACTCCTCGGCGCTGCCCTGGAAAATGAGGGCATTTCTCGCCGGATCTACGACGAGCCGGCGACCTCCGGTCGTAGGTGTCCGTTGCGTCGGAAGCGGCGCGGCGATGGTTCCGGTGCCGGCGGAGACTGCAGGCGGCGCCGGGGCGGGCGTTGCCGTTTGGCCGGGCTGCGCCGACCCGCCGCCTTGCAAGGCGGAGGTCGACAGAACGCCATCGATCACCTGGCTCATGACGGCGGCGATGGCTTCGGCGTTCGTGTTGCGGACCTGGTAGTAAAACAGACGACGCAGCGGATCGGCCCGAGCCGGCTGGTCGAGGTCGCTCGCCCATGACGAGACATGACCGAGTAGCGCCTCGTCGGTCGCGAAGACGAGGATCGAGTTCAAGGACTCGATCGGCAGCATCATGATAGCGGCCACAACCTGAACGTTGGTCGAGACGTTGTAGCCCTCGGTTCTGAGGATCTCGCTCAACTTCACCGTCAGGCGCTCGGCGGACCAGTAGACGGGTTCCAGACGCAAGCCGCGCCGGCCGGCGAACCGCGGTTGATCCAGAGTACGTATCGCCTCGAGCGCCGGCGCGATGTCTTCGGGCAGGCCGAAGATCAACATCGCGTTGGACTCGTTGACCTGGATGATCCGGAGCTTGTTGCCGTAGGCTTCCACGAGCCAGCCTCGCAGCTCCTGCATGCGGACGTTTCGGATGTCGACGTAGTGGAAGACGGGGCGAAGGCTCGGGGGAACCTCGGCCAGCGCCCGCTGCCGGACGATGCGCGGGGTCTGCGCCATCAGTGCGTCGCTCGGCAGAATCTGGAAGCTGTTCTCCTGCTCGACCACCTGAACGCCGTAGGTCGCCAGGACCTGGCGCGTCAGGTCGAGGATTTCCTGGGGCGGCCGACGACCGCCTGTGCGCAAGGTAACGAGCTCGGTGCGGGCCGCGACCTTCGGGTCGACGGTGAAGTTGGTCCTGAGCGTCTGGCCGAAGATGGCATTGATGAATGACGGAAGCGGCACGCCATCGATGCTGACTTCGACCGGGGCTCCGCTCAGCGCGCCCGCGGCGGCAGTAGACGGGGTGGGGCCTCGCGATGGAATGACCCGGGCGGGAAGCACGCGAAGGCGCTGCGCCTCCTCCACCTGTGTCGTCGTCGGCTCGGGGGCAGGCCGCGCCGTGCCGGCAGGAAGCTCGAGCGGCGGAAGGCGATTTCCCGGCCTGTCGCATCCGGCGACTGTCGTCGCCGCGACAAGAAGCAAGCCAATGGCGAGAGACCTAAACCGTGTCGTGCAGCGAGCGATCATTGAGGCGATTATCGGGGCTGATAGAGCTTGATGATGGTCTGGCCGTCGTCGTGGCGAAGCGTGATGGTGTCCCCCGTCACGTTGATGACCGACCGGCCGTCCGGCAGTTTCTCGCCGACCGCTACGTAGCGGATCTCGACGGGTCCGCCAGGCTGCGCGCTGTATAGCATGACGACCCTGCTCTGCGCGCCCTCTATCACCGTTCCGGCGAGGCGCCAGGTCGCGGCGGGTGCCGCGGCGGCGCCCGGCGCCTGCGCCGCCGTGGGCGCAACCGGGGCTGGAGCGCCCCAAGGATGCCGTTCGCTGATCATCTTGAGGCTCGCCTCGACGGCCGCCGGGATCAGGTTCGGCGGCTGCCAGCGATCCGCCTCCGCGCGTATCGCCGCCGAAGAAGGCATTTCGGTCGCGACCCACCCGATCGCGACGGCAAAAACCAGGGCTGCCGCGATCGCAGCGATGAGGGTGGTCTTCGAGGAAGTCATCCGCCGGCGCTCGCGCGGCCGGGGAAGTATGCCGAGAGAAGGAACGTCACCCGCCTGAGAGGCTCGCGTTCGACGCGCACGCTCTGCACGACGACCAGCTTGGGCGCCACGGCGGTCTGCGCCAGGAACTGGTGGAACGACTCCGGCGTAAAGGCCGCCGACAGCGTGACATTGAACTGCACCATTCCCGGAATGGCAGGAACCGAGGTGCTGGCTTCCGGACGGATGTCCGGGCGTTCGAGACCGGCTTCCCGAGCGACGCGGCTGACCCAGTCCTGGAAGTCGACACGTGCGACGCTCTCGCTCGTGTTCTGCCAAAGCCGGCTCTCCAGAGTCTGGCGGACGCGCTCGACTTCCGCGAGACGCTGCGGCCAGTCACGCTCCCTGCCGACCCGCGCGAGACGATCGGCTTCGGCCTGGATGCCGCGCAGCTCCGCTTCCAGGCGCGTCCCCTGATCGCCGAGCGCGACGACGACGGCATACCAGACCAGCAGACCCAGAGCCGCCAGGCCGATGGCGAGGCGCCGATTGCTCTTCACCTCGGAGGTCGCTTGGGCCAGCCTTCGGCCAAGCCCGGCCGTCAACGCGGGCAATCCGGTCGTGGCCACCTTCATCGCCTGTTCACCTTCATCCTGATCGTGAGCCGCCTGGCGTCGCCGGTCGACTCGATGGCGATCTGGCGGAAACGATTGACGCCTTCGAGCGCTCGGACGAAGTACGTTGCCTCCAGCGGCTGGGCCGGGTGGACGAGAACCAGGCGCAGGTCCTCGCCCTGGTAGGTCCACTCCTGAAGCACCGTGCCGTTGCGCGGCATGATCTCTGCGACCTTGGCGAGGAGCTCGATCTGAGGCCCGTAGGGATCGAGCGCCTTGAGCGCTTCGACTCGGGTCGAAGCAGCGAGCGCCGACCTCCGGGCGGTCTCGTTCGGGCCGGTTTCAGTCCGCCGGCCGACCAGCGCCGCTTCGGCAGCGCGTATCTCCGTGGAGAGATGGGCAAGCCGCCCCAGATCGAAAGCCGGCACCAGGGCGAGCGCCACGACAGCTGCGATTGCGATCCGGCTGTACTCCTGCGAACCAAGGCGCCTCGCGGCGGCGCGAGGCCAAGGCCGCTCGATCCAGACAGGATCCTCCAGATCGGGCACGCGCAGGTCCTCGGGGCGTGACCGTCGGACCGTCCTGGCGAACAGCGTCCACGCGGCCTCCGTAGGCTGAGCCGCCCACCATCGGCTGGCGATCAGGTGTCCGTCTTCCCAGGCCTGCCCTTCGACGCCGTCGAGGCATCGGACGAGCCGCAGGCCGTCGCCCCGTTCCTGGAGCGCGGCCTCCGGGACGATCGTCGCCTTTCCGACCGCGATGCCGGCATCGAGGCAGGCCTGCTCGGCGGCCGCGGCATCCCAGATCCACACGCCGGCATCGGTTTCGCCGACGTCGTACATGGAGCCGGGCCGGTCGAAGGGAGCCCACTCGATGACCTGCATCTGCAGGGCGCCGAGCCGCTTCTCCTCGGCGGTACCGGCGAGGAGCGAGAACACCCGGTAATGGCAAAGCGCGCGCGAAACCGCGACGAGCGGTCGGCCGCGCCCGCCATCAGAAGCCGGGAAAATTCCGTCAGCGCGATAACGGTACAGGCGCGACGAAAGGAAACTCGGACGTCGCCAGTTGGGCGCGAGCTGCATGGGCCTCAGCGAACGGCAGATCAAGAATGTAGTCAATAAGCCAAGGAGCACGCTGGCCTATCGGCGTCAATGTAACGCCGATCTCGCGACGCTGACGGGTCTTGGGGGCGAGCAGGGTCACACGGTAGGTGTCGGACGGATTGTACAAATAGTTCAGTTTTCTCTCGCCTACGAGCGGCGCCACAATCCCTCTGAAGTGATACGGCGAGCCTCGGGATCGTTCGCGTTCCGCGACCAGCGACTCGGCGTTCTCCGGTGTGATGCCGAATACAATCTCCAGGACCGCCGCCGGCGCCGTCCCGAGATTCATGGGAGCCCCTGACCCCTTCCCAGCCACGTCGAACAAGCCGGGCGTCTGCCATAGCGCCGGGTAACGATCCCAATCGAGCACGCTCCGAAGCTGCAGAGGCGTGACCAGCGGAACGTTCGGCGGCAAGGCGCGGCCTCGTTCTCGATACTCGGGCGCCTCGGCACCCGCCGGACGTTTCAGATCGTCGGGGTCGAGGTAGTCCAGCAACTTGTTGATGAGCGGGTCGCGCTCCTCGACCGGCACCCCGAACCGCGACAGCAGGCGGCGCACCTCCTCGTAGCGGGCCGGATCCTGTTCGATGGGTCCATAAAGCGAGAGATTGATCAGCCCGCCGTTGTCCTGGATGGAGACGATTGAGCGTTCGCTGAACTTGAGCGGCCGGCCATCCACCGGAATGTATCGGCTTCCGAGACTTACCTCTCCCAGCGGATTCTCGATCCCGCGCCGGCGGACGCTGCTCATCTGGGCGTCGTTCTCGTAGATCTCGAAACCGTCAGCGCTCAAAGGCTGGCGCACCATCGTGTAGAGCACCGTCGCCAGCGCGGCGTTGAACTCCTCCTCCACCCTGACGCGATCTCGGGTGAGCGCGGCGTCGACGATCGCCCGTTCGACCCACGCGTAGACGAAGGTGCTGGCGAAGGCGAGGATGGCGATCACCCAGAGCACGAGGGGCAGCACGAAGCCCGACGACGAGGCATCCTTCACCGGAAGTTTCATTGGCGAGGTGACCTGAACGCTTCGAGCGCATCGCGAAGTTGCGGTCGTGACTCGTCCTCGACCGTTCCGACGACGATCGACCAGGCGGCATCGCCCTGACCGACGTCGACCCGGATTTGCCTCGGAATCTGACGCGTGCCAGGCCGGATGTCAGCGGGAGGCCAGGCGCTCACCCAGCCACTTCCGTCATTGAACGAGAAGGCTCCGGTTCTATCTCGCCACTCCGCGACGGACAGCCATTGCGGACGAACCCCGCGATACTGAAGTGTCGTGCGCCGGTCCGCCTGATCGTAGTCCAGACGCCAGGCGATCAACGTCGGCGTGCCTGGTTCCGCGTCCAAAGGCATCAAGGACAGGCCAGAAAAGCCACGAGCGTCGCCTCTGAATCGACTTCGCCCGTCGCCGATATCGCTGATCAGGGCGGCGGTGCTCTCCCTGAACCAACTCAAGGTCATCCTGCTCGCCGCCACGCCATCGAGATATGGCCCGAGCCGCTGGCGCACGCTGAACACCTGCCCGAGGGCTTCGAACAGAATCCCGCTGACCAGACCGACCAGGATCAGAACGGTCAGGATCTCGATCAGGGTGAAGCCGGATTGCCGGCTTCTACCGCGTGGGCGGCGCGCTGAAGACACTCGGTGGCCTTTCCTGGCGATACCCGACCTTGATCGTATCAAAGGTGAACCACGGGCCGCTCTGCCGGCTGACCTCAACGCGCATGCGATAGAGCCCGACGACGTAACTGCCGATGCCGCTCGGATGCCTGATGGCATCTATCGGCCCATCGAGGAGATCCGCGCTCCAGCGGATGCGATAGGCCCCCGCCGTCACTGCGTTGCCGGCATCCGTCATCGGGTTGACGCCGTTGAGAACGGAAAGCGCCGTCAGGCGCGCCTCGGACTCGAGATTGATCTCGCTGACCTTCGCCAGCGACGCCAGGCTGCGCCCGACGAACTCGTAGAGCGGCACGATCGCGACCGCGATCATGACGATCGCGATCAGAGCTTCGAGCAACGTGAAGCCCGAGCTGGATCGGCGATTCATCGCACGTCGTCCGGACTGGGGACGCAATGCGGCGGCGAGAGCCGGTAGGCGTAGCGCTGCGAGCCGGTATCCAGGGTGACCCGTCCGCCCGAACACACTCCGTCGAAGCGATAGTTGATGGGGGTGTCGAGTTCGACCTTCCATCCGGAGGGAAGGTCGAGCCGGACATCCTCCGGCGCCGGTGCCTGCAGTTGCCGGCGAGCCGACCCAGCCGGCTCCGGCTCGGGCGTCGAGCGAAGATGGATCGCCCGGCTTTCCCGCACGGCGCGCGGCCCCAGATCGGCCAGCTGACGCAGAACATCGTCCCGCCGATAGGCGACAATGAACCTCTCGAACAGAACCGAGACTCGCGGCAGGACGAGTGCTGACATGAGGCCGATGATGAAGACGACGACGAGGATCTCGACAAGGGTGAAGCCGCCCATGCCCTCGCCTCGCCGCGCCATGGCTCCGCTATCTGATGATCGGAAGGATCCCGATGTCGGCATCGACCCCGGAGCCTCCTTGCTTGCCGTCGGCGCCGAAGCTGTAGAGAGCGAAGGGCTGCGAGTCCTGGCCGGGTACCGCGTACTGATAGGCATTCCCCCAGGGATCAAGCGGGACCGATCCGTCCAGATATGGTCCGGCCCAGCGCCTGGCTTCGACCGCGTCGACGGGCGCTGTGACCAGAAGGCCCAGCCCTTCCTCCGGCTTCGGGAACCGGCCGAGGTCGAGGCGCATCGTCTGCAATGCGCCGCGCAGAGTTTTGATCTGAGCCTCGGCAGCCGTCACCTTGCCTCGATCGACCTGGCTGAGGAGCCGAGGGCCGACGAGCCCGGCGAGCAGGCCGATGATGACGAGCACGACGAGAATTTCGAGCAGCGTGAAGCCTGCCGACAGCACGCGCCGTCGCGACTCGCCCGGACGCCTCACCTTACAGCGGAAGCGTGTTGATGCTCGTGATAGCCAGGATGATCGACGTGACGAACAAGCCAATGACGCCTCCGATGGCGATGATTGCGATCGGCTCGATGAGGACGAGCACGCGCTTCATGCGCTCCCGCCCGGTCTCGTCGAGCAGGCGCGCAAGGGATTTTAGCATCGCCGGCAGACTGCCAGAACGTTCTCCGACGCGGATGAGATTCACGGCCATGGCGTCGATCTGCGCGTAGAGCCCCAGGGCCTGGGACAGCGCCGAACCCGATCGGACGGCTCTCTGGACCTGCTCGAGCTGGTCGCCGAGACGCTGCAGGCGAACCGCGCCGCGACTGAGCTCGAGCGCCCTCAGAAGCTGGACTCGATTGTCGACCAGCGTTGCCAGCATCGATGCCCAGCGAGCCGTATCGGCCGCAATCACCCAGGCACTGATCACCGGCAGCCGCGAGGCCAACTCGAGAAGACGCCGGCGAGTCTCCTCGTGGCGGAAGATCGCGACGATGATCGCGACGAAGGCCGCGGCGCTGATGAGAACCAGCCAGGTATGGTCGTTCAGGGCGGTGCCGAGCGACATGACCACTTGGGACAGCCACGGAAGGCTCGACTCGCGGCCGGCGAACATCGGCTTGAATCTCGGCACGACCGCAATGAGGATGAACAGGACCGCGGCGATCCCGGCCGCGATCAGGAAGAGCGGATAGACAAGCGCGTTCCGGATCTCGCGCCGCAGCCGTTCCTCGTAGTCCATCTGCGCCACGGCATCGCGCAACGCCTTGGCGAACTCGCCGGTCTCGCCGCCGGACTCGACGAGTCGATGGACATAGTCGGGAACGGCCGGGAAGCCGCGCCGGAACGCATCCGGCAATGCGTCGCCGCGCTTGAGGGCCTGCGCCGTCTCGGCGAAAGCCTGCCCCAGCACCGGATTCGAGGCGCCCTCCGCCAGGAGACCGAGGGCCTCGGTCAATGGCAGGCCCGCCTCGACCAGGGTCGCGAACTCGCCGAGGGCGAGGATCTCCGCGGCTCGGGTCACCCGGCCGCCGCGCGAGACCGCTGTCGCCTTGGTCGGCCGCAGGAGCGTGGGCACCAGCCCACGCCTCTTGAGTTCGCGGTGGGCCTCGCGGACGTCGGTTGCCTGGACCTCGCCCTTGAGTTCGATCCCCGCTGTATTGATGGCCTCGTACTGGAACCTGGTCACGGCGGGGCTTCGCCGATACCGGTCACGCGCACCACCTCCTCGAAGCTGGTCACGCCGCCCGATGCCTTGATGACGGCATCCTCCCGCAGCGAGCGGAAGCCCTGGCGCGACGCAATGTCGAGAAGCTCGCGCGAACCCGCGCGTCCGAGGATAGCCTCGTGGATCTCGGGCGTGACGATGACGAGTTCATAGATCGCGGTCCGGCCGCGGTACCCGGTGCCGCGGCAGGCGCGGCAGCCGACGCTCTTGCGCCACTTAGGCGAGTCCGCGCCGAGTCCGGGGAACCTGCGGGAAAGTTCGGCGGCCTGCTCGGCGACTTCGGCAGGCGGCTGCCAGGGAACGGCGCAATCCGGACAGAGCCGTCGCAGCAGCCGCTGGGCCACGGCGAGCCGCACCGACGAGGCCACCAGGAACGGCTCCATCCCCATGTCGATGAGTCGCGTGAATGCGCCGAGCGCATCGTTGGTGTGGAGCGTCGAGAAGACCTGATGCCCTGTCAGCGCCGCCTGCACGGCGATCTGCGATGTCTCGAGATCGCGGATTTCGCCGATCATGATCGTATCCGGATCCTGGCGCAGCACGGCGCGCAGCGCGCGGGCGAAGGTGTAGCCGATCTCCGACTGAACCTGGATCTGGGCCACCCCCGACACGTTGTATTCGACCGGGTCCTCGACCGTGATGATCTTCTGCTGGCCGTCGTTGATCTCCTCCAGGGTCGCATAGAGGGTCGTCGACTTGCCGGATCCGGTCGGGCCGGTGACCAGGATGACGCCATGCGGCTCGGCCACCTGGCGGCGATACAGGTTCAGCGTGTCCGCGGCCATGCCGAGGCTGTCCAGCCTGGCCTCCTGACGCTCCTTCGGCAGAAGCCGGAGCACGATCGACTCGCCCCAAACCCCGGGAACCGAGGAGACGCGGACGTCTATCTCCTCGCCGCTCAACCGGACGCTGAAGCGTCCGTCCTGCGGCAGCCGCCTTTCGGCGATGTCGATGCCGGCCACCAGCTTGATGCGACTCGCAACGGCGTCGTACCGCTCGCGCGGCAGGGTCAGGCGAGTCTCGAGGACGCCATCGATGCGATAGCGGATCTTGAACGCGCGTTCGCCCGGCTCGACATGGACGTCGGATGCTCCGTCGTTGAAGGCCTGGGCCAGGGTATTGCTGACGAGCTCGATGACGGGCGCCTCTTCCGCCATCTCGCGCAGATGGGCGATGTCATCGCCCGGCTTCACGCGCTGGGCGAGATAGGCGTTGCGGATCTGATCGATAACCCGGTCGAGATCCTGGTTGAGAGCGAGACACCACTGTACCGAGTGAGGCTGGAACGCCTGCTCGACGATTTCCGCAAGGGCCGGAGACAACGGATCTCGGGCAATGCAGAGAACCGTGCCGTCGATGCCCTCCCACGGCGCGGCTTCCTGATCGGTCCACCACTCCGCGCCGAGTCGGGACAGCTCGATCGCCTGCAGATAGGCCTGGGTCGTCCGCGGCAGTTCGTTGCTCCCCATCACGGGAAGACCGAGTTGCAGAGACAAGGCCGCCAGAAGCTCGGCCTCGGCCAGGGCCCCCATGCGAACCAGGATGCTGCCGAGGCGTCCGCCATATTCACGCTGGAATGCCAAGGCCTTATCGAGATCGTCCTGGCCGATCTGTCCCGCCTCGAGCAGCATTTGCCCAAGCAACGCCGAATGGCTGGCCGGCATCGGGAAATGCTCGACCGGCGCGGTCGCCGGCTTTCTCAGAGTCTGGTCTCCGTTCGGCCCCATGGCTTCCCTCACGGCGCGGACGCCTCATGGCCCACGATCAATCGACTTGCCCTCTGCGACATCGGCATAGGCGGCCTGGACGCGGGGCGCCTGGCCGAGCCAGTTCATATAGGCATTACTTGCTGGCCGTTCGTACGTAACCGGGATCTGGCTCGCCGGTCGAAAGCACTCGGCTTGGGCTGGTTTCGCTGACCATCTCTATACGCTATCTCTATACGGCAAATTTCGGACTGGGCTAAGGGACGGTTTCGACAGCTTATCCAGTCTCCTAGCATTCTTGTTACGTATTACCCCGACTTTAATACTCAAATACACGGCAAGGCACTCGATCTAGTCTGTGGCATCATGCCCACACCGAATAAATCCTCGTAGTTCGTGGGTCTTGGCTCGCCCTTACCGCTTGACAGCATTGCAGGCCCCTTCGTATAAGCGGACTGCCTCGCAGGGAGCGATGTTGCGCACCCGCTGAAAAATCGTCAACGAAGACCGGAGCTAAGTCCATGGTGAAATCTTTTAGGCCCACGACCAGGGGTCTTCTGCTGTCTTCCACAGCACTCGGTGTCGTTCTGGCGGGTAGTGCACTCGACACCGGCATTAAGTTCATCGGCGATGCGAACGCGACCAGCGTTGTCGCCGCCAACGCCTTGACGTTCGGTCGTCAGATGTCAACCGGCGCCGTCACGCTTTCGGGCCAGACGGTCACCGTGACCGTCGTCTCGACGCTTGCCGCCGCCAACACCGTCACGATCACGCTGCCGAGCGGCGTCACCTTCGCCGCGGCGCCCAGCATCGCGACGACCGGCCCGCTCGCCGTCAACATCGCGTCGGGTGGTTCGGGCTCTGCCTCGGCCGTCTACAACGTGACGACGGCCGGTTCGGCTGGTTCGACGCTCGCCTTCTCGACGATGAGCCTCTCGGGCCTCCAGTCGTACATCGCGTCGAACGCGTCGGCGACCAACTTCCGCCTGACGACCTCGATCACCGGCGACACGGTCACCAACGGCTCCAACGTCGTGCTCGGCAACATCTCCGACGCACTGGCGCTGGTCACCAACGGCTCGACCTTCTCGGCCCAGATCGACGTTCCGACGGGCGCCAACCGCTTCGTGTCGGGCACCGGCACGGCGCTGTTCGCGGCTCTCGGTGAGACGAGCTTCACCAACAACACGTCGGTCCTCGATGCCAGCGCGGGTTCGCTCCTGACGCTGTCGTCGACGGGTGGCACCACCATCCTGACCGGCAACCTCAGCAACCTCAGCACCGTCTACGCGACGACGACGGCCACTTGCGCCACCGCGGCCCCGTCGGGCGCCATCACGGCGACCCTGTCGAGCACGGCGGCGACGTTCGCCGGCATCACTGCCGGTACGACGTTCACCATCTGCGCCATCGCGTCGGGCACTGGCATCCTGCAGTCGGGCATCTACTCGCTGCGGAATTCCGGCACCGTCACCAGCGGCAGCTCGCAGACCTCGTCGGCCACCACCGGCACGGCGACGTACTCGGGCGCGGTCCGCACGGTGAACTACTTCGTCGGCGCGGGTTCCTACTCGTCCTACGCCTACGTCGTGAACACCGGTTCCGCCTCCTCGACGCTGCTCGTCAGCGTCCGGCGCTCGGACGGCGCGACGGCCACGGGCGCTCTCACGAGCGTCGGTGCGGGCGCGTCCTCGCTGATCTCGGCGACCGACATCAACACGGCGGTCGGCAGCACGTTCCTGGTGAACTCGGATAGCCGAGCCCAGGTCACGTTCTTGCTCGGCTCCTCGAACCTGAAGGTGACCGGCCTGCTGGTCAACCCGTCGGGCCATGTCGTCCAGATGGGTCAACAGTTCTCCGACTAAATCGTTGACGATCAAACTTGAAGGGCCCCCGAAAGGGGGCCCTTTTTTATTTGGGGGACGACTCCCTCTGTGGTTTGTCACAGCCGCCTGCCCTTGAAGACCGGGGCCAGCCGTTGTCAAATATGCAGAGCCGCCCGCTTGGTGTTCCGTGAAGATCTGCTTCGTTCGCCCGCCGTCGATCATCAACCGCGTTGCTTATATCGGCTCGCTGACGCCGCCGATCGGCGTCGCGTATCTTGCCGCTTCGGCGAGGGCCGCCGGGCTTGATGTCGTCGTCATCGACGCGATCGGCGAGGCCCCGCTCCAATCGACTCCAATCGACGAGCATCTCGTCCTTCGCGGTCTGGCGTTCGAAGAGATCGTTCGTCGGATCCCGAGAGACGCCGACATCATCGCCATCTCCGGGATGTTCTCATCCGAGTGGACGAGGATCCGGCCGCTCGTGCACATGATCGCCGAGCATCGCCCGGACGCATTCTTCATCGGCGGCGGCGAACATTTCTCGGCCGCGGCCGAGCTCTGCCTGGAACAATGCCCGGGACTCGACGCCATCGCCCTTGGCGAGGGCGAGGAAACCCTCGTCGATCTCGCCCGCGCGCTCCAACATTCGACCGATCTTTCCAACGTTTCAGGCCTGGTGATCCGCAAGCCTGATGCCTTCCATCGCACCGCGCCTCGTCCCCGCCTGCGGAAGCTCGACGAAATACCTGAGCCGGCCTGGGACCTGGTGCCTCTCGAGAACTATCTTTCGAACCACCTCGGATATGGAGTCGATCGCGGGCGCAGCATGCCGATGCTGGCCTCGCGCGGATGCCCATATCAATGCACTTTCTGCTCGAACCCGCAGATGTGGGGCACGAGATGGATCGCGCGCAACCCGGTGAAGGTCGCCGACGAGATCGAGCGCTATGTGCGCACCTACTCGGTCTCGAATGTCGACTTCTACGACCTGACCGCCATCGTCAAACGCCAGTGGATCATCGACTTCTGCCGTGAGCTGATCCGTCGCGAACTGAACATCACCTGGCAGCTCCCGAGCGGAACTCGGTCGGAAGCGATCGACCGCGAAGTCGCGCAGCTGATGTACGCGTCGGGATGCCGGAACATGAACTATGCTCCGGAAAGCGGCTCGGAGAAGACGCTCACCGACATCAAGAAGAAGGTCAAACTACCGCGCCTGACCGAGTCCCTGCGCGATGCGGTCAGCGAAAAAGTGAACGTTAAGATCAACATCATCCTCGGCCTTCCGGACGATCGGCACGTGGATGTCTGGATGACGCTCCGGTTCCTCGTCGCGATGAGCTGGCATGGGGCGAATGACGTCTCCGTTGGCGCCTTCGCCCCCTACCCGGGATCCGAACTCTACGATCGCCTCGTCGCATCGGGCCGGATTACCCATTCGGACGAGTATTTCTCGAAGCTTGCCTACGTGGACATTTCCGAGACCGTCTCGTACTGCCCGCAGATCAGCAGCCGTTGGCTTCGCTTCTATGTCTGGCTCGGCTTCGCCACATTCTACGGCTCGAATTACCTGTTCCGGCCGTGGCGTCTGGTCCGTACGCTCCGGAACATCCTGACCAATAAGCACGAGTCTCGTGGCGAGATGGCCCTGAGCCAGCTTCTCGGACGGCTCCGCCCCGCCCCGACGCGCTGACGCGCCTCGCTTCAGACCCGCCAGTGCATGGCGGTCAAGCCCGCGATAACCAGGGTCCCGGCGATGGTCTGCTGAAGGCCAAGCGGCTCCTGCCACAAGAAGTGGGCAAGAACCATCACCAGGACATATGCCGCAGCCGCGCTCGGAAAGGCCACCGACAACGGAATGCTGCGGAGAGCGAACGTGTAAACGATCGCGGCGACTACGTAGCATCCGAAGCCCGCGATCGTGTGCCAGCTGAAATACTGATCCAGGAGCCCAGGGGTAGCGGCTCCATACTTGAATAGTATCTGCCCCACGGCGCTCAGGGCGACGCTAAGCGCCAGCATTGCGTAATGGACCATCCGGATTCCAACTCTCGATAAGCGGAGACTCTTGTCTCTAGCCACTCGCCTACAGTGACGAGCCCGTCACACTTCGAATAGGCCGAGATCCCGAACCTCGACAGCCAAGGGTCGATACTCTTTCGACGGATACCGCCGTGCGCTTCGCATGAACTTCAGGCACGAGATCATGTACTGCAGTGTCCTCTGTCCGTCGCGGTAGACCAGCTGGGAGGGGTTCACCTCGAACGTCGATCCCGATCCCTTTTCGGCAACCGTGGCAATGACGATATCCTCGAATAGCCGAACATCTTCCCCGTCGTCACAGCGGCTGAAGGACAGCACGTAGTCTTTGTCGTCTCCCTTGAAGCAAAGGAAGCGCGCTCCATCCTTCCTGAACGTACACTGGCCGAGGTCGCCGTCGAAGAAATAGCGGACGGCCTGATCGAACGACGGGAATCTTTCCGAATTGAATCCAACCGGCTCCCACTCGAAGATCCTGACGCGATCCTGAGGCCGCCGCCGATCGCTCTTGCAAAGCAGCACCTTCGCATCGGCGAAGTTGTTCGCTGAAAAATAGTCGAGATACCAGTCGGGAGACATGGAGACGTAGCTGCCTCTCCCCAGGTTCTTCGTCCAATCATTGACCATGACGATCCGGCCATCGGCCTTCGCCAGGGCGCTTGCATTCCTCAGCCCCATCGCTGGATTGAACAAGTTGTCGAGCACGCTGCCGTCATAGACAAAATCGGCGATGCCATGCAAAGCAGGCGGCACCGCCTCATTCAGGTCAAAAATCAACTCGGCTCCCTCGTAGGGCGAGACGTCGACGATCTTGAGCTCGGCGTCCGAAAAGCTTTGAAAGAACGAACGCATCGTAATCACGTCTCTGCCGAGGCTTTCGCGTCCGTAGGTCTCGCGATCAATCTCAAATCGCTCGATCCTCGGACGGATCGAAAATGTGGCCAGCAGCTCGACCGCCTCCGCCGGCGAAAGATGAACCGTGTTGTTCCCGTAGCTGACGATTGTCCCGGTGATCGGCCGATAGGTGTGCTCAGCGACGATCATCTGCGCGATGTAACGCGGTAGTCCCATTAGCTATCCACCATCGGTCAATGGCTCACATAGGGTCCGAATGCCACCGGGTGTGCCGGCATGAACGCCGTAGCCCCGAGGAAGTAGCGGGCAGGATGATAGAAGTTCGCCGCGTCCGGTGGATCCTGGAAGAGATCACGCGCCTGATCATTGCGGACGAAGAAGGCATTGATGCCTGTCACGTTGCATCCCACGAGGCGATAGCCTTTCCGCGATGCCAAATCGGTCAGGGACTGCAGCGACGCGCCGAAGTAGCCGTCGCCGCGCCACACCCAGTCCGGGCGATAGGGAACGACCGCGCGCACCGGCGGCGGGAGTTGCGCGTTGTACTCGACGACCACCACTCGGGGCGCGATCGCAGTCAGCACATCGAAGACGTAGTAGTCGTTCCCGTCGATGTCGATCGACAAGAGGTCTATCTCGTATGGGAGCGCCAGGCCCGAAACGACGTCGTTGACTGTCTCTCGATTCACGAACCGCTCGACGACCTTGAGGGTGCGCGACGCAATCGGCGCTGCAAAGGTCCGATTGATTGCCTCGACCTGCCCCCTGTCCGCCTGGATCCAAGCCCCGGCCCATCCTTGATGCAGCAGCAGATGGGTATTGCACTGCAGGCCATCGTCGACACCGATCTCGAGGAACGTACGGTTCGTCGTCCCTATCCGTCGAAAGATCTCGGCTATGATCCCGTCCTCGTCATTCTGCGAGAAGCTCTTGGATCCGAAGCGCTCCAGCCGTTTCGGATCGCCGAAGCGGGCCTCCGCTAGCAGCGTCGCAAGGAATTGGCAGCCTTGCGTCTTCGTGAGAGCTCCGATCGCCAGGTCAAGGTTCGTGACGGTGGCTGACAGAGTGGCAAGCCGACGTTCGCTTTCTACCACCTGGAGAGCCAGGATTGCCGGCAGGTGGCCCGGCACGAGCTCCAGCACCTGACGAATGAGACCGCCGGCGTCGTCCAGATTGCCCTTTCGCGCTTCCTCCAAGGCAATCCCGATGGCCTGATCGGGTGTGAGCTGCGTCATCTCTGCGTCGATTCCGGATGTCATGGAAGGCCATGGCGGCGTCGCGCCACGGTCTCGGCTCCGAGAATAGTAGTCTTACACCTGCCGCGAGGCGACGACCTAAGGATCGCGGTCCCCTGGCATGGGCTTTCCTGGCGACGCATCCTGCGGCAGGACAAGGAGGCTTACGTTGTTGTTCCAGATTTCCCTATCACGAACATACCGGCGCGCGGTCTCGACCGATCGGTGCCGTGTTTGGTTCATGATGTGCAGGAGATCGGCGCCGGCATTCGACGCCGAGGTGGCGAGGCCGGCTCGAAGGCTATGACCCGCGTACTGATCCGGATCGAGGCCGATCCGAGCCACCGCCGCTTTTACGACCCGGGCGACGCCTTTGTCGGATAGGCGCTCAGGCCGAACCCCGCCGCCGCGAATGATCCGTTGGAACAGGGGGCCTGCGTCCCGGCCGCGAACCTCGAGCCACGCCCGCAACGCCCGGACCGGGCAGAGGAGCGGCTCGGCCGAACGATGGATGCCGACTTCCTGCCCCCTCCCCTCCTGGTCTCCTTTCGAAGCGCGGATCAGAATCTTTAGGCCAGCCTCTGCGACGACGACATCGGTCAGGTCGAGAGCCACCACCTCGGACCGCCGCAAGGCGCCACCGAAGCCAATGAGCAGCAGCGCACGGTCCCGGATCCCGAGGGAAGTCGCCGGCAGAGCGTGCATCATCGCAACCATTTCCGCCGCGAGCACCGGCGCAACCGGGATCGACCGGCTGCCGATCGTCCGAGCGATGCCGTCCATGACCCGGGCGATCTGAGGATGCTTGAGGTCGAGGGAAAGTCCGGCCTCCCGGTGAGCGGCGGCTATCGCAGAGAGCCGAAGGCGGATGGTCGAGAGCTTGAGGCGCTGTTCGGTCAGCCCGGCGACGTACATGCCGATCTGCTCGGGATCGCCGGAAAGGCTCTCGAACCCGAGCCGCTGGCACCAGGCTTCGTAGATCCCGAAGGCCGAGCGATAGGTCCGAAGGGTGTTGGCCGATCGGGCGGCCCGGACAAAGGCCGCCGCCCTGAGCCGGGCCCGCTCGATCTCCGCGGCCCGGTCACGCACAATGGGCGGACCGGGCAAGCCCATCCCTGCCCGCTCCTCCGTCGTCGACGGCTGGCCGACCAGACCTCGGTCCCGGTCGGGATCACTCCGAGGAAGCTCGTCCGATGCGCTCACCCGAGAAAGATAGGCTCCCTCGCCGTCCCAAGCGAGGAATATCCGTCCTATAGACGCTATTATCGGACGGATAATCTCCAGCGGGCTGCCGCATCAATCCGCGCCACGAGAAGGGGGTCCGATTGAGCCTCTAGTAAAGCACCTTAATATGGCTTTCATGTTCTATCCTCCTGGTCTAAGCATTGATAAGTCTTCTAGACTGATGGACTTAAGTCATGGCGATCATCTATCTCGACGCTGAGGCCACGCTCCTGGCCAGAGCCACGGACGCCGCGGCTCGCCTGGGGGAGCGGGTGGGGGCGGCCTCGCCAGCCATAAGGGCCGGGTGGTGCTCCCGGGCCCTCCTGCACGAGGCATCGGCCTCCGCTCGGCTCGACGAGATATTCGTCGAGGCTAATGATCTTCTGCTGATGGACCAGGATGCCCCGGAGCGCCTCGTGGACCAGGACGTCCTGCGTGCCTACCAAGGATTCCGGCTCCTGCAGTCGGTCGACCGCCGCCACCCGAGGCAACTCTTCACGCCGCGCCGGCTGGTCGCCGCGGCTCGACTCCGGTTGCGCGAGCGTCAGGAGATCGCCGGATATCCGGAGTGGATCGAGGCACGTCGGAGCGATCCGACGGAAATCCGCATGGCCCTCGCCAAGGCTCTCGACCCGGCATCCCTGGCCTCCCTTCGGGCACAGGCGCCGCTGGTTGGGGCTGCAGGCCTTCTTGGCCTCTGGCACGGCTCTGGGGCTTCCGATCTCCTTGGCGGCGCCCCGGGACGGGCTCTGGCCGCGTCGTGGATGCGGCGGGACTTTCCGGCGCTCCCCGGAACCTCCCTCCCCGCCTCGGGCTTCCTCGGCCATGCCAGCGACTACCGGCCCGAACCGACCCGGCGCTGGATCAGCGCCTATCTCGAGGCCAGCCTCCGATCCTCGGCCTGGGGACTGGCGCTGATGGACACCCTACGTCGCGCGGAAGGCCGGCTTCGGGCGGGAGCGCCGGCCTCGCGATCCAGTTCCCGACTTCCGGCGCTGATCGATCTGCTCATCTCGACACCGGCAATCTCGGCGCGGCGCGCCGCCGACAGTCTCGGGATCACGCCGATGTCGGCGCGGCGGATCCTTGACCGCCTCGAATCCCGACGCCTGATACGCGAGATCACGGGCAACGCTTCCTTCCGCCTCTACACGGCGGCCTAAAGACTGGGCCCCCGCCCCTCCTAGGACGAAATCCGTCCTCGTCCCTTCCCCCGGTTTTCGACCAGGTCCCAGGGCTCGACCTCGACACCGTAATGCGCCTTGAGGGCGCGAAGCACGATCGCCTTTTCCGGCAGGCCCAACTGGGCCGCCTTGATCCGAAGACTCGTAAGCGCCGTTTCGGAGATCGCGAGACAGATCTGCCGGGCTTTAATGCTGCGGACGGCTGTCGGCTGCGGCGGCTCTGGCACGGGCGGCGCAGACGCGGGACTGCCGGGCGGCACCACTGCCTCAGCGACGGGGGGCACGTGACCAAGAGCCGGTTGTTCCGGCTCGGCAGGCTTCGGGGCCGCCTCGACCTGAATCTGCCGGGCGGAGAACGCCGCCAGCGCTTCGGTGGGGTCCTCGCGGCGCCGACTCCCGAGCACTGGGCGAAGGGGGGGTTTGGTCATCCCTGAAGCCCATTTAAAATAATGATTCCATGATTTACGAAAATCATGATGCCTCGGCCAGCTCCTCGGCTGGCCGGTCGGGAATCCAACCGATCTCGATCAGCTCGTCGATCAGCCGGTCGATCTGGCCGGACGCCAGATCCCCTCGCGGCACCATCCCTGAGAAGCTGGATTCGCAGAAGGCCGTGAGATCCGAGAGCATGGTCCTCAGCCGCGGGTGCTCCTGCCGCTCAAGCTCCGACAACGAGTGAGCAAGCACACGCGTGCCCGGCTTCACTCGGTTGAGCAGGATCCGGTAGTCGATCTCGCGGTTTGCCATGCGCGCCGACGAGCGCACCTTCCCCACCATGTCTTCGGCTTCCACCAGGTCCTTCGCGGATGTCTGGGTCGGAATCACCACGTAGTCCGCCGAGCCGATCGCGAAAATCACGTTGGAAGCGCCGAAGCCCGCGGTATCGAGAAGAACGACGTCGTGCCGCTCGGCAAGGCTGTCCGTGGTCTTGAATATGTCGCGTTCCGGGACCGAGGACGCGAGGGTGATCGGCTTTCGGCCCTGCTCGGAATAGAGCGCATGCCAGGACGAGAAGGCGAGGGACGGATCAATGTCGACGACCGCGACCTTGTAGCCGATCTCGGCAAGACGTCCCGACAGGGACTGACAAATCTGGGTCTTCCCGACACCGCCCTTGCTCGAGGCCACGGTGATGACGATCCCCCGGAGGTCTCGGGCGCCTGCAGGAGCGGCGGAGTTCTGCGGCATTGTGGGCCTTGAGCCTGAGACAGTCATGAACGAGCCGCACGATAGAAGCGAAAGGTGGAAAACACAACATTAACTCATGAGTTAATGACTTTCGTACCTATATAGACCGTTTTATCTAGTTTTTTGGATCTACTGATATATTGACATATAGGACAATGACAGCCACTGGCGCGCCGCAAATCTCGATAACATGATTTCATTAACTCATGATTTTTTCTGTTGCGCGTCCATGTACCAGTCGCTGGCACGCATCCTCGCCCCATGCGACCGTGCCGCCGCCTCAACGACGAAACACGGTTGGCATGCCGGCGCCTTCACCTGACTTGGTCAATCGCTACCGGCGAAATCGCGCCACTCTGATCGCCATCAATCCTCGGCTCGAACCGCTCCTCGGTCCCGAGAGCCCGATCCCTCCTGCCAGCGCCCGACTGACTTCCGCCGGACGGGAGATCGAGAACATCGATCTCGGCGCAGCCGGCCAGTTTTATCCGGGCCCGGCCCGTTCCGTCGCCAACGCCCAGATAACCGATCTGCTGAGGGGAGAAGGCCGCTTCCGAACCCCGGTCCACCTCGTCCCGGAGGACGACCAGCTCCTTCACGAGACCGCAACTGCGATCGACCATCGGCTTCCGTCGCCCATCATTCGCACTCCGGCGGCAATAACCTTTCCGCCGCGCCTTTGCCCCACGGTCTGCCTGTTCGGCCTTGGCCTCGGCTACCAGCTGGAAGTCTTGAGCCGGCTCGCCGATGTCCATCATCTGATCATCTACGAACCGACGCCGCTGTTCCTGTCCCTGTCGCTCTGGTGCGCGGACTGGCCGGCGACCATCCGCGCCTTCAATCGCGACACCGGAACCCTCGCCATCGTGACGGAACCGGACGGACGGCGCGCCGGCGAGATCATCTGGCAGATCATCATCGAGCGGCTCGCACCGACCCATCTCACCGGCGCGCTTCCCGTCCGGCACTACGGCGCTCCCCCGATCGACGAAGCCATCGACTACGTCAATCGCCGCCTGCCGATCGCAGTCTCCAGTCGCGGCTACTATAAGGATCAACGGCGACAGCTCGCCCAGGCGCTTACGTCCCTTCCAAAGGCGAACGGCTTCCTCAAGGCCTCGCATCCCGAAATACCGAAGGCCGATCTTTTCGTCGTGGGTGCCGGACCATCCCTGGAAACGACGCTTCCCGCGCTCGCCTCGATCCGTCCCCATGGAATGCTGGTTACCTGCGGATCGGCATTGCGCCCCGTCGTCCACGCAGGCCTCGTTCCCGACCTGCATGTCGAGCTCGAGACCGCCCCCAGCACGCTGAACGTGATCGAAGCCATCGGCCGGCCCGAACTGCTGCACACAATTCCGCTCGCGACCTCGACCGGAATTCCTCCGGATGTTACCGGGTGCTTCGCCAAGACGTTCATGTTCCAGCGCTGGGGATCTGCAGGGCAGTTCATGGGCGACATCGCCCTGTCCCTGCATCACGCGGATCCTTTCGTCGGCAACACGGCGCTCGCGCTCGGCTACGCCCTGGGCTTCCGTCGGATCTTCCTCTTCGGCGTCGATTTCGGCTTTCGCGACGTGCGCCATCACCACGCGCGCGGCACGATCTACTTCAAGGACGGGGAAGGGGAAGCCCGCACCGACTATCTGCACATCGGTGTCGACGAACCCGTCGCGGGCTACGATCAGGCGTCGGGCTTTGCGGATATCCCGTCGATCGACGGCGGATTCCTCAAGGCGAACATGCTGTTCCTTTACAGTTTGCGTTCAGCCGAGGCTTTGATCCGCTCCTCACCGGGCCTTGAGGTCGTCCAGTGCGGAAACGGTGCCCGCGTCCATGGAGCGACGAACATCGGGCCCGAGGCCCTGGCTGGCATTGGGTTCGAACGCCAGGGTGTGGAGACCGCCACCATCGCTCTTTCAAGGTTCGTGGCCTGCGACGCGAGCTCAGTCGATGTGACCGAGCCGCTTAAACGCCTCATCGGCGGCGTCGCTACCGCCGTAAGGGACCTCGCCGCAATCGCCTCGCCCGCGCCGACCGACGTCCGCTCCGTGCTGCTGGCGTCCCAGAGAAGCGCTTCCTATCTGCTCGGCGACCTTCGGAAGCGATCACCCGGCGTATCGGAGCTGATCACCGGCAATGTTCTCAGCTTCTACCAGATCGCGCTCGAGCGCCTCCTGATGCTCCCGAACGAAAGACAGCGTCGAAACTTTCTCGATATAGCCTTCGCCGCCTACCGCAATCTTCTTTCGAGCGTCGCGACTGATAGTGCGGCTCTCTCCGATCGCGCCTGACGGATCGAGGTCTATCGGCGAGCGTCGGGTCTTTCGGCCTGAACCTGTTCGAAAGCCTCGACGTCCCGTTGGGACAGGCAGACCTTGCAGGTGGGATTGAGCTCACCCGTCAGGAGTTGGCGGCGGATCTCGTTGATCTTGTCGCCGTTCCAGATCTCCTCGAGCGACTGCTCGTTGATGTTTCCGACGCTCAACGCTGGATTCCGCGCGAAGAAGGTGCAGCACGGCGTCACATTGCCCGACGCCCAGACGTTCAGGCTGTTGAACGGATAGGCGCAGTGCAGTTCTCGCACCTGAAGCGCGTCCAGGTCGCGCACCGTGCCGGTCTCGCGCAGCTCATCGACGTGATGAAAGTCGATGAATCTCTGGAAGTCGACATAGTCGACCTCCGACTGCCACTTCTCGACGAAGGCCTGACTTTCGTGCTTGTTCAGATCCATCACGCAGAAGCAGAGCCTGATCACCGGAAGGGCGGATCCTCTCTGCCGTTTGATCTCGACCAGCTTGCGGATGTTCTTCTCGATCCTGTCGAACTCGTCCTTGCGGCGGATCTTCAGGTAGGTCTCCCGGCTCGCCGCATCGAGCGAGATCTCTACCCGTGCGATCTGGCGCTCGACCAGGAACTCGCTCATCTGCTCGGTAAGAAGAACGCCGTTGGTCCCGAGGAAGATGTCCATGATGCCGCGATCGGCGGCATCGGCCATGACTTCCTGGGCACCCTTGAAGAGCAACGGCTCCGACCCGAGGCCGAGAACCAGGGCAGGCAGGCCGTTGCGCTCGCACTCCTCGAGCACGCGCCTGATCCTATCCATCCCAAGTGTTTCTTTTTCTTCATTATGGTTCTGCGTGTAACACATGATGCAATTCAAATTGCACCGGTTCACAAGCTCAAGCGTGACCGTTATCGGAAAATCCGGAATGAATCCGTTTTTGTCGTAGTTAAGACTTTTATTGTATTCCTGCCGATAAAGGCGGAAACGATTGCCGAAATGCTGGCTGAGGATTTGCTCGATATCATTGAACTTGAGCGAATTGATGAAGGTCGTTTGACGACGATCTTCATCGGCGGCGGAAGATACTGCGGGAGGAGGGGCGAGATGATCTTCAGCCATGACCTAGCTCGGATGCGCTGACCTGCTGTTATCATCGATGACGGGCATTGTCTAAGCCCGCATACCCCGCAGCACCATCGCTTGCCGCCAGCCATGAGGGCTTCGAGGCGCCGCTCGCGCCCTCGTCTTCACCCCAGGCCAAAGCCTTGCTGCACGACACCCCTGACCTTGGCCTGCCAACGCGCCTTCTCTTCCGTCCACCACGCGATCGCGTCCCGCTGCATCCCCAGCAACCGCTCTCGCCTCTCGTCCTCCTTCAGGGCGAGGATCCCGTCGAGGAAGCCCTTCAGCTCGCCCCATCGCGACAGCCGTACGACCGGCGCTCCCGCCATCGGGCCCCCGACATCGGCAAACGACGCCTTGACCACGACCGGAATGCATCCGCGCTCGAGAGCATCGAAAAACCGGATCGATTCCACGGCATGCCCGCGCGGGGCCAAAGCAAATACCGAGTCTTCCAGACGTATTGCGTATTCGCTCGGCGGATAGCCCGCCGAGAATGCCGGCGTCGGAACGTAGGCACAGGGAAGCTGATCGGCCTCGAGCAACCCGGTCAGCTCCTCACGCGAGGGGTCTTGCCTGGGATAGCCCATGAAGGTGCAGAGGTAGCGCCGGCTCGTCGCCGGCACGATGGCGGAAGTCGGTCGAGGTCCGATCCCGTTGGCATAGCCGTTGGGGATCCACTGCACCACCGTCCCGGCTGGCGTCGGGTGCGCCTCTCCCATTCCTGAAACGTAGTGTCGGAGCACGAAGCGTGCATGGCCATAGAAGCTTTTGTCCCGGTCCCCACGTTCGTCGCCCATATGAACTACGCCGATCGGTCCCCGTCCGGCTGCATGGGCTTCGGCAAGTGTCGCTCCGTCCGTGCTCTCCGTGCCGAGCACGACAAGGATGGTTCGCGGGGCCAGCGGCGGGCGTTCATCCGTTCCGATACAGACATGCCGGACCGGACGCCCCAGGTCGCCCAGCAGCACGTTCTGCATGAACCCGCTTTCGATTGCTCGATAAAGCCAGGCCCGGCGCCAGATCACCACGATCTCGTCGCCGGTGTCGCGCGGCCATTCGCCAAGGGCCGTTGCCGCATCCAACAGACGGAATGCGGTCTCCGCATCGCCGCGAGCCAGGTAGATGCTGGCCGCCTCCCTCAGGTCCCGAGGACGCGACCCGTCTATCGCGGCCGCCCGTCCAATCGCGACCAGCGCGTCGCCGGTCGCGTCACCGTCCCGGCGAAGCCCGCTCAGCCTCCTCCATGCTTCCGCATCCGCCGGGGCCATCGCCAGACGCCCTTTCTCAACCGACTGCATGATGATCCGGTCAACCTCCAGCGCCTGTCCGTCCGTTCCGACGATCTTGGAAAGCCATAGCGTATCGGCTATTGCCGTACGACCGCAGACTGGATCACACCCATCACCGACGCCAGCCCGATGCCCGTGGCGCCACGCCGGAGCCTTGCGCTGCAGCCGGGCGACGACGGCTCCGCCGCCGCGCTCGCCGTCTCGCGCCTGACCGCCGGCAACCCCGACCGAGCCGCCACATGGTTCGGACGCGCCACGGCCATTCGCCCTTTCGACGCCGCCTATCTCGCGAATCTCGGGATCGTCCTCACCATGAGCGGACGTCCGGCCGCAGCATTGCGCCACCTGCGACGCGCCATGACCCTGGCTGCCTCGCAGGCAGATGCCGTCGTCGCCTTCGGCGCTACCTTGCGCTCGGCCGGTCATCTGACCCAAGCCGTCGCGTGGCTCAAACGCGGGACGGCCCTATCGCCGCTGCAACCGTCGGCTCATCTCAATCTCGCCAATGCTCTGCAGAGTGCTTCCAAGCTCGACCAGGCGTTGATCTCATATCGGCGTGCCATCGCTCTCAAGCCCGACGCGGCCGACACTCTCTACAACCACGGCATGACGCAGCAGCGTCGCGGTCATCACAACGAGGCGCTTCTCCGCTATGCGCGCGCTCTTGCTCTCGATCGCCGGCACGCCCGCGCCCAGAACAACATCGGCTCTTCGCTTCTCGCCTGCGGACGCGTTCCGTCCGCGCTCCGGGCCTTTCGCAAGGCAATAGATCTTCTGCCCTCCTACGCGGAGGCATACAGCAACCTGCTCTTTGCCTTGCAATACGAGGACTCGCTCGATCCGGCATGGCTGAAGCACGAGCACGCACGTTGGGAGTCAGCCTTGGTCCGCGTCGACGCAAGGCCTCTCCCGGTCGCGCCCGAGCCGGATCGAACCCTCCGCATCGGCTTCGTCTCCGGTGACCTCGGCGAGCACGTGGTAGGGCGTCAGCTGGTCAGCGTCGTCGAAGCGTTCGACCATCGGCAGCTCCGCTGCTGTTTCTACAGCACACTGCCGAGAGCGGATTCCATCCAGTCTCGACTGAAGGCCGCGGCCGACGTCTGGCGCGACGTCGAGGCCGTTTCGGACCCCGACTTGGCCGACCTGATCCGTGCGGACGGCATCGACATCCTGATCGATATGTCCGGTCACACCGCCTACAACCGCCTTCCAGTGTTCCTGCGGCGACCGGCTGCCATCCAGGCGACCTGGCTCGGCTACCCCGGAACCACCGGTCTCAGCACGATCGACTACCGGATCGCCGATCCCTGGCTGGTGCCGACCGAACGGGAAGTCGACTACACCGAAACCGTGGCGCGTCTGCCGGAAACCTACACGTGCTACCTGCCGATCACGGATGCCGGCGATCCAGGGCCAGTTCCCGGCGACAGTGGCGGACGCGTTACATTCGGTTGCTTCAACAATCCGTTGAAAGTCACCGATCGCGTGATCAACGTCTGGGCACGCATACTGCAGCGCCTGCCGGCTTCCCGGCTCGTGCTCCGCTACGGAAGCCTTAACAACGTGGAGATGAGCTCGCGTTTGATGACGGGCTTTGCCCGATGCGGCATCGCTCCGGAGCGAATAGATATCGTCGGGTCCGTCAGCGCCTCGGGAGTATGGGACTGGTATCGGCGAACCGACATCGCCCTCGACCCCTTTCCGCATTCCGGGGCCACCACCACCTTCGAGAGCCTTTGGATGGGGCTGCCTGTGATATCCCGCCTCGAAGCGGCCTTCGTCGGCAGGCAGACCTACGCGTTGCTCGCCAATCTCGGTCTTTTCGATCTGGTCGCAGAAACGGACGACGACTACGTCGAGCGAGCGTGCGCCATCGCGCTCGATCTTCCTCGCCTCGTCGAGTTCCGCCAAACCTCGCGAGCCCGTCTGCTCGCCTCTCCCATCTGCCGCCCCGAACGCCTGGCGCGACACCTCGAGCAGTTGCTTCGCGGCTTCTGGCAGCAGCATGTCAGGCAACGATGACTGGTTGCCCTACGATCGTCGGTTGAGTTTCACGTCCCTATTTGCTGCGCGAGACTTCGGGCGACGTCCGAAACGACAGCGTCCCAGTCGCCCGGGGCCGGCTGCCTGAAGAGACGCATCGACGGGTACCAGGGCGAGTCTTGACGGTCGAGCAACCATCGCCAGTCCGCCATCGCCGGCAGCAGTACCCAGACGGGACGGCCGAGAGCGCCGGCCAGATGTGCGACCGCCGTGTCGACGGTGACCACAAGATCGAGGCCGAGCAGGTATCTCGCCGTGTCGAAAAAGTCCGAGAACGTCCCGCCGGCATCGACGACGTTTCGGCCGGCAAGCTCGGAGCGCGCATCGGCGTCGACCTGCAGGCTGACGAGCTGGCACCGCGCGCCTTCGAATGCCTCAAGAAGCCGGAGAAGGGGGATGGATTTCGCCGGGAAGGTTCGATTGGTACGGCTCGGTGTCCAGGCGATGCCGACCATCGGTGGGCGAGCGCGCGGAGGTGGGGAACCAACAGCAAAGTACGGCACCGCCGCCGGGATCGACTCCTGATCGGTTCTGAAAACCCGCGGCAGGTCCATGAGCGGGACCTGAAGGTCATGGGCCGGCAAGTCGTCGCCGGCGGCAATTACTTCGACACCCGAAGCCAATGTGCGAGCCAGCCTGACCAGCGGCCCCTGAACCTCGACAGTGACGGCTCCGGCACCGCGTATAAGGGGGACATACCGCGCGAACTGGATGGTGTCGCCGAAGCCTTGCTCCGCGTGAACAAGAAGCCTCCGTCCTTCGAGGGGCTCTCCCGCCCAAGCCGGCTTCGTCCATTTTCTTTGTGCCGCCGGAAAGCCCGCGCTCCGCCATCTGCCGTCGAAGGCGCGAAAGCCCTCCCTGAATCGTCCGAGGACCAGCATGGGGAAGGACATCTCCCACTCGGCTTCCGCGAAGCCCGGCCTGACCGCGAGCGCGCGGCGATACCACGCGATCGACGGCTCCCAGAGCGCCTGCGTCTGCAGCGTGCCTCCCAAGTTGAAGTGCGCTGCCGAAAAGGATGGTCGCCAGGCGATCGCCCGGCGAAACCAACGATACGCCTCGCTCGATCTTCCGTCGCCGCGACAGGCCGAGCCGAGAGCATCGAGGGCGTCGGCATTGCCTGGATCCGACGCCACCGACCGCATCAAGGCCACCACCGCCACGTCGTAAGCTTCGCGTCCCATAGCGACTATGCCGAGATTGAGATGCCCGCCGGAACGTCCCGGCTCGAGTGCAAGGGACCTGCGATGCTCCGCCATGGCTTCGGGCAGTCGACCCAGATCCCGGAGCGCAATACCGCGATTGCCGCGCCGGAGCGCGTTTCCCGCCTCCGCCGCCAGGGAACGGTCGAATGCCACGAGCGCTCCGGACGGTTCGCTCCGCTGACGGAGCAGGACACCCATGCGCTGCCATGTCTCCGCTTCACTTGGTTCGAGCGCGATCGTTGCGCGATAGTATCGGGCGGCAACCTGCAAATCGCCGCCACGGTGGCTGACGAGACCTATCTCGCGCAAAGAAGAGGCGGGCATGGCCGCCGGCATCACGCGGCCGTTCGCCTGCCGAGGTGCCCGCCGGTCGCGCGCAGCCATGCGACGAGCTCGGAAAGGCCGGTTCTAAGGTTGCGACGCGGACGGTCGGGCAGGAGCGCATCGATCTTGGCCGTGTCGAGGCGCTTGACCTTCGCCCCCACGTACCGGCTCAAGTCCCATTGGATGTCGGCAGAGGGAATACCCACCAGATCGGCGAGAATCTCGGCGCACTCTCGCAAGGAGAAGTCGGATCCCGCGCCGATATTGACGATCTCGTTCCTAGTCTGCGGCTCCAAATCGAGCAGCGTGGCCACGAAGTCCGCGACATGAACCAACTCGCGCCGCTGAGTGCCGTCACCCCACAACACAACCGGTTCGCCCAGATCTTTCGACCGCAGCATCTTGACGGCAAGGTCAAAGATGAAGTGCAGCTGCTTGGCGCCGACGATGTACCCCGGACCGTAGAGCGTCGACGGCACCACGGTGAGGTACTCCAGCCCGAACTGCCGGCGAATGCTTTCCTGGCCGACCTGCAGCATCCGCTTGGTCATCGCATAGGTGTAAAGGCTCTCCGTCGGGACGCCCTGCAGATACTCTTCTTCCCTGTGGGCGCTTCCCTCGGCATAGGCACAGCTGGTGCCGATCGACACCAGCTTTGCCTTGGGCTGCCTTTCGGCCCAGTAGCGCAGGACGGTGGTGTTGATCTGCTGATTGATCAGCCACTGCTCGCCCGGATGCCGGAGACAGAAGTCTCCTGCCTGCGTCCAGGCTGCCAGGTGATAGATCCTGTCGAAACGACCCGAGCCAACCCTGGTCAACGACGTTGGATCGGTCAGGTCCGCGTCCCGAGAGCCGAGGGCCACGACCTCGGCGCCGAGCCGGCGAAGTGCCGGACAGAGAGCACTGCCGAGGAACCCGGTCGCACCGGTCACCAGGACGCGGGTCCCTCCGTCCGACATCAGAGCACCTCCGCATCGGGGATGGGGATCAGGACCTGGCCTCCGCCGGATCGGAACCGCTCGAGCTTCGGCATGATCTCATCCCGAAAGTTCCACGCCAGAAGCAGATACGCATCCGGCGGATCCACCTCATCCTGGTGAACGACCGGAATGCGCGTGCCTGGGTAGAAGGTTCCGCATTTGAGCCGATTGATCTCGACGGCGCACTCGATATCGCGCTCGTCGAAACCGCAGTAGTGAAGGATCGTCGTCCCCTTGACCGGAGCGCCCAAGGCCTGGATGCGGCGACCTCCGGCCCTGAACCGTCGGACACGATCCCTGATCAGATCCCGGAGCTCGGATGCCTCCTTCGCAAACTGCCGATAGGGCGTCGCCGTGTCGTAGCCCTCCACCACTTCGCGATCCATGAGCCTCGCGAGGGCGGGGGAGACGCCGTCTCCGCGCCCGATGTAGGCGATGCAGCTGCCCCCATGTATCGAGGCCAGCTCCGCATCGTTGATGCGGAGCCCGTGTCCTTGGAGCAGTCGTTCGAAGCTTCCCAGCGTGTAGTACGTCAGATGCTCGTGGTAGATCTGATCGAAGGCGGTCGTCTCGACCATGCTCGGCAGATAGATGAACTCCGCGACCACGACACCGTCGTCCGCCAGGAGGTGACGGACGCCTTCGAAGGCCGAGTGGAGCTCTTCCAGATGGAAGAAGATCCCCGCGCCATGAATGACCTTCGCAGGCCCGCGCTCCCGCCGGATATCGTCAGCGGTCTCCAGATTGAAGAAGCGGTTGATGCAGGGGATGCCGTTCGCCAGGGAAGCGCGATGCTGATTGATGCCTGCGTCGACGTTGAGGACGTCGAGTCCGCGTTCGTGGACGAACCGCAGGAAGGTGCCGTCATTGCCGCCGACATCCAGGACGTAGTCGCTCGGCCCGAAAGCCACTCGTTCAGCGATCCGAGACGCGACGGAGGCGAAGTGGCGGGCAAGCGAACGCGTGGTTCCGGAGAGATAGCCATGCTCGCGGAACATCGTCTCCTTCGGCACCGTATGACCGATCTGACACATCGTGCAGTCGTGGCAGTAGAAGAACTCCAGCGGATAGCGCGGACACGTCTGATCGAGCTCCATCGGCCGGAAGTCGTTCCCCCAGGGCTGTTTTCCGAGATCCAGGATCAGCTCCAGGTTCCCGCGACCGCATGCGCGGCAGGCGAAGACTCTGTTCACTCGACTCGACCGCCTTCCGGGCAAGGAAGCGTGGCCGACATCCGGCATCGAAAGAAGCCCGTCATCCGGCGCATCTCCTGGTCGTCATTGCGCTCCGGACGGAGCGCGCTCCCCGATACCACGTCAAAAAGCGGCGTACCACAAAGGCTTAATTGACAGACCCTCTGGCCGGGCGATAGAGGGAACGATCTCTTTCCGGGATGCAATGCCTCTCATCGGAAACGTCGTTCATCCGCGCAAGGGCGGGCCCAACGAGGGCCGGTGGAGCCAGGGCGCTGTTCTCGGCATGTCGCTCCGCCAGCCAAGGCGGATCGAACGTGTCCTCGGCTTCGCCGGCAGCCAAGCCCTTGGCGATTTCATCTGCGAGAACGTCTTCTACGCGACGATCGCCCAGATGGCGGGCGCCGACGAGCTCACCGTCATCTACAGGAACGATCGTCCCTATAAGGAGTACATCGTTCGCTGCAATGCGACCGCGACCCGCGGGGTCGGCTTCCCCCTGAACGACGCAATACCGTTCGATTGGCTGGACATCGGGGCCTATGCGCCGCATGTCGCCCCCCATGAGTGGTGGTACGAGCAGCTTTGCCACGTACCAGACCTCATCCTCACTCCTTCCATGTCCTTCGTCCCGTCGCTCCTGCCGGACTCGGCCACGCTGCGCATCCCTCCCGCAGAAGTCGACGCTCTCTCGGCGGCGCTGGTCGCCCGCGGCGTCCCGCGTGAAGGTTGGTTCGTCGGCCTTCACGTCCGAGAGGCCAATTACCGCTATCGCCCAGTGGTCGACGTGGGTCGTTCGAGCGACCCAGAAGCCTATCTCCCTGCAATACGATTGATCATCGCCTCCGGCGGCACCGTCGTGCGGATCGGTGATCCTTCGATGACCCCCTTGCCGCCGCTGCCGGGCCTGATCGACCTGACCCGCGACCCCGACCTCTTCCCGCTACACGCCTTCGCCTTCAGCCGGGCGCGGTTCAACCTGACCACCGACTCAGGTCCTACATCGCTCTCCTGCGGTTTTCACGTACCGGCGCTGGTCACGAACTGCTTCACACCCGCGATCGCGTTCCACGCACACGACGCCGTCCTGCTCAGGCGCGTCCGCATGAAGGACGGCAGCGTCATGCACCCGGGCACGCCGGAGTATGCCAGCAAGTTCCCCGATCTCGATCTTCGCTTCCTGGCCCATGGCCAGACCGATACCTACGACGGCGCCGAGATCGACGCGATCGTCGACAATTCGCCAGAAGAGATCGTCGCGGCAACCGACGACATGCTGTCGGCTACCGCAAACGTCGCGACGTGGCGGGAAGCGGGGCAGGCGAAGCAGGTCGCACCGCAGCAACCATTCACCTGGCCACCCGCGTATCACGCGCCCAGGGCCCGCGTCTGGGCGAGATGAACGCCCGCTTGCCTCGACCTACGGATCACCTCTGACGAGACCGCCGATGGGCATGGACAAATGGAACGCACGCCACTTCGCCAGGCTCTGCCGGGAGCACGGCATCCGTGGTTCATGCCTCACGCTCGGGCGGCAAGGGATGGGCTTCGATGTCCAGGACATGCTGCAGCTCCTCCTCGACTTCGGCTTTGCCGAGCGGGTCGGAAACGAAGTGAACCTCGCGCCCGACAACCCCCTCCTGCGTCGGCACAACGAGGCCCGCGCCAGGGGGCGGGACTACGCCCAGGACAACGCTAAGGACCCTTATCTCGACGCGTTCCTCCTACCGGCCCTCGGCTTCGATCCGGTCCATACCTTGGATGCGAGCGCTTACGAGGGCGCGACCCACATCCACGACCTCAACCTGCCCGGGGCCAATCTGGCCGTTCCCCAGCGTTATGACGCCATCCTCGATCTCGGAACCATCGAGCACATTTTTCATGTTCCGAACGTTCTCCAGAACATCTTCTCGATGCTGAACGTCGGCGGCTTCGTCTATCACGTGCTTGGATCGAACTCGTATATCGATCACGGGTTCTATCAGTTCTCCCCCACCTTCTTCCTCGACTACTACTCCGCCAACCGGTTCAAGATTCACCTGCTCCAACTCGGACGATGCATCGGGAAGCTTGGCCGGGACCCGGTCATGTATTTCGACTACGTGCCGAAGTCGCTGGAGGATGCGGTCGTGGACGGGATCGGAGGCGGTGCCTTCATGGTACTGGCGCTCGTCCAGAAGACGGAGGACTCGGTTTGCGATCAGATTCCTCAGCAGGGCCGCTATTCAGCCGCCGATGTCTGGCAGCACGGCAAGCAGTCTTCCTAGCCCGCCGCCAACGTCGCCCTCGGATCGGCTCGCAGAGCTTCGACGACGAAGTCGTAGGTCGTCCGTGCCCGGCCGATAAGGATTCCGACGCCGAATGCCTCGTCCGCCCGGACTTCCCCTCTGGCGAGCAGCAAGCGCTGGAACCGCGGAAAGTCTCGAGGCGTCCGCAGGTGGCGGCGAGTGCGAACTGTATGCGCCACGCCACGACGATCGACGCAGGTATAGGTCTCGGCGCGCTCCCGCGGTTCGAGGTAGTTGCCGACCGCCACCTCTTCCTCCGCCGCGTGCATCAGCGTCAGCCGTTCGAAGCCGACGCCGATCAGCATGAACCATCCGTCCGCATCGACCAGGTGCCGGAACGGGCTGGCGGCGGAGCAGGGGGTGTCGTCTGTCGCGTGGTCGCCAAGGAAGGTCGAGGAATCCCCGCGCGCCACGACGGAGTGTGAAGGGTGAAGACTGCGCGCCTCCGCCCGCCCTACGCGAAAGACCTCGCTCAAGATGCCGGTCTGTGAGGCGGTTGCGGTTTCCGAGAAGACCGGCTGCGATGGATTCACCGACTTCCAGGTGAAGGTTGGCATCATCAGCGTGCCCGAAGCCAGGTAGTCGCAGAGCTCGTCGACCACGTCCTCCGCCCGGAGGCCCGCCCGCGACAACCCTTTGAAGCCGGTATGAACCATCACGGCGGCGCCCCGGGGAACACCGGCGAGCCGCAGGCTTTCGGAAACGGTCGACGCCATCCGCTTCAGCTCACGTAGAAGCTTTCGACCTTCTCGATCGCCATGGCGATATCCTCGGCTTCGGTCGGTCCATAGTTCTCGTTGAACAGGATGTTGAAGGTCGTATCCCGAACCCGATGCGCGTTCGGACAGTCGAACCCGTCGGCCAGGTGCGGCTTCACCCACGGCCAGTCGGCAACGACGTAGCGATAGTCAGCATTGATATCGACACCCTCGGCGGCGACGGCGAGAGCGAAGACCTTCTTGGTGACGCTAAGCCGCTCCACCTCGACATGGATCGGCAGATAGAAGGGCGACGAGTCGGCGCTCAGCGCATACGTCCGGCAGACTCGCGACCGTCGCGACAGCCGTTCGCGCAGACCCTCGACGAAGGCCATCCGTCGCTTCCGGGTCCCGTCCAGGCGACCGAGCGAAGCTATCCCGACCGCGCACGAGATCTCGTCCGTGTGGTGATTGAGGGCCGGGAACAGGAAGGTGCCGGGATCCTTGTCGTCGAAGCCGTCCTGCCATCGCGGCTTGCCTCTATCGGCATGCGCCATGGCGCGCCGGAAGCGGGCTTCGTCCGCGGTGTAGTAGAGGCCTCCGGATGCCCCTGTCATGTGGGCCTTGCGATACATGGTCGAAAACGCGGCGATGGCTCCGAACGTCCCGAGGCGCCGGCCCGCCACCATCGCGCCATGGGCCTGCGAACAGTCCTCCACCAGCGGAATGCCACGGTTCGCCGCGAGATCCGTCACCGCCTCGATGTCCGCCGATTCTCCGGCCGCATGGACGAGACAGATCGCCTTGACCTCCGGGGTCAGTCTCTTGGCGATCTCGGTGGCAGAGGTGTTGTAGCTGCCAGGTGCCGTGTCGACGAGCCTCGGTACCAGCCCTTGAAGGATGATGGCCGACAGCGTGCCGGGATCGGTGATCGGCGATACCAGCACCTGCGCGCCGCGCGGCAGGTCGAGCGAGGCCAGGGCGAGATAGACGGCCGACGTGCCGGTCGCGACCGCATCGGCGTAGCCGCGTCCGCCCATAAACTCGACGAAGGCGTCGGTGTAGAGCGCCTCGAAATGACCCTGATAGCCCGGATCCCTTTGCAGGGCATCGTAGTGATCGAGGACGGACTGGATCTTCTGGCGTTCGGCCGGACCCAGGGCCTGACGCGGCGGCATCGGCGCCTGCCGTGTCTTCGCGCCTCCGTCGATCGCCAGCTTCTGGCGGTTCTCCCTGATCATCTTTGCCCGTCCACTCTCTTGTCCCGGGATCAAGCAGGCCCGTTCGGAGTCCATACCCTAGCTTGCGGCGGCGCCATGTCGAACGGCCAAGCGAGCTTCCTCGCTTCCAGGGCCGGCAGCGGTGCGGGCGTCGGCCGCCAACCCTCGAAGCCCGCGGTGTCTTCCAGCGCCATACCGACGACCTCGCAGATCTGCTCGGGCGTGTTCGGTGCAAAGCCCTCTATCGCCGAGCCGTCGAGTTCCGGCGCCTTGGCGGCCTGAATGAACCGCAGGTCCAGATCCGGCCAGCCGTTCGCCAGGTACTCGGGACCCCCATACTCCACCTCTCCGACCCCGCGCAGCCGGACACGCTTGAGCAGGACGAGATCGGCCGGATTGAACACCGCCTCCCGTGTGAAGCTGTTGGTGGCGACCGTCGGAACCCTCAGAGCCGACGACAGCGCCGCCGGGCCTGAGTCCGTGACGAGATTGAAGCGGGCCCGGCTGAAAGCGAAGGCCTGCAGCTCAAACGATCCCGGAATTCGGGAAAGGTCGATCAGCCCGTCCATCGACGGCAGGGGACTCTGCGCCTCGTCGCCGATCCGCACCACACAGCCGCCGACGTCGCGGATCACTCGGATCGCCTCAAGGAACGTATTCGGGTCGGACGAGCGCGATGGGTCGATATTGTCGCGAAACGCGTATCGGGACTCGCGCACATGGAGACCAACGAACCACTGCCCTTCGGGCACCCCCGCCGCAGCGAGAGCTGGCGTCAGCCTGCTGACATCCTCGGCGGCGAAGGCGAGGCCGGCATGCTCCTTCAGGAATGCGGTGTTGAACACCATCGATGGCGTCATCACCAGGTCGGGCATGAAGGTGAAGTCGTCGTACCACCGCGGCATCGGAGCGACGAGCGGCGCGTTATAGCCGATGTCGAACCAGTCGATCGGGAAGGCATCGCCGGGCGCGCTGTAGGACACATGCCGCGTCGCCTGCCGGTTGAGAGCGGCGATGACCTTCTTGTAGGGCCGGTCGTCGCGATAGATGACGGTCAGGTCCCGGCAGCCCGCCATGTGCGCGACGGTCGCGTAGAAGACATGCTCCATCAGGAAGTCGCCCATCGCCTGGCTGCCGGCGAAGCCGACGATCCGTTCAATCGAACGCGGCATCCTGAGCTGCGTCGCTATGTACCGCAGCGACTCGCGCTTCTGTTCGTCGGGGCTGACCGAGCGCATCAGCCGGCCGGCACCTGCGCCGGACGACGGAGAGCGGCCAGGATGCGTGCCTCGTCGAGGCCATGGGCCGACAGGATGTCGGCGTGCGAGCCATATACGTGGTGGAATGCATCCTCGAGCGTGAAGCAGCGGAGCTCGCATTTGGCGCCGCTGTCCCAGGCGACTTCCTTCAGCCGCGAGCTGAGCCCGCCATGCGGCACATGCTCTTCGATTGCGATCACGCGTTGGTGCGACCGGAGAAGCTCCGCCGCCTTTTCCGTGTCGAACGGCTTCAGCGTATGCGCGCTCACCAGCGTGACGGGCGCGCCGGCTTCCGCGGCGAGCTGCTCGGCGACAAGCCTCCCAAGGCCGAGGATCGGTCCCGCGGCGATCACGCACGTGCCAGTCCCCCGCGCAACGACGCGCATCCGGCCGACCTCGAACGGCTCCACCGCGTCCTTAGTCAGGACCGGCTCGCCGGCCTTGCCGAGCCGAAGATAGACCGGGCCCTGGCTCTCGGTCGCGCACCACCGCGTCGCCGCCCGGACTTCCTCCGGATCGCAGGGCGCGATCACGGTCATGTTCGGGATCGAGGTGGCGAGCGCGATGTCCTCCATCGCATGATGGCTGCCGCCGAGCGTGGAGTAGGTAACCCCCGGACCGATGCCGACCACGGTGACCGGCAGGTTCTGATAGCAGAGGTCGTCGCGGACGAACTCGAAAGGCCGGTAGAGCGAGAACTTGGCGATGGTGTAGGCGAACGGCCTGAGCCCGCGCTGCGCCATGCCAGCTGCCATGCCGATCATTATCTGCTCAGCGACGCCGGTGTTGATGAAGCGGTCGGGGAATTCCTGACGGAACTTCGCGATCGACCCCGCCGGCGAGATGTCGGCAACGACCGCCACCAGGCGCCGGTCGTTCTTGGCGAGCTCGTAGAAGGTGTCCGCGAAGGTGTTCCTCACCCCGAGATCTCCTGCAGCTCGGCAAGCGCCTGCCGATACTCTTCCGGGCTGGGCGAGCGGTAGTGCCAGATCGGTACATTCTCCATGTAGGAGACGCCCTTGCCCTTCACCGTCCTGCAGACGACGAGGAGTGGCCGGTCGGAGGCCTCGCGGCCACGCACGGCCTCGACGATCGCGAGCCCATCGTGGCCGTTGACCTCGACCGCTTCCCAACCGAAGGCACGGGCTTTGTCGAGCACCGGATAGAAGGCCGGGTGGGACTCGCTGGTGCGGCCGAGACCCTGAAAGTCGTTGAGGTCGAGAAAGGCGACAAGGCGGTCGAGCTTCAGGTTGGCCGCCATCATCATCGCTTCCCAGGTCGAGCCCTCCTGGAACTCGCCGTCGGAGAAGACCGCATAGACAGTCCGGTCCGCACCGAGGAGACGATCTCCGTAGGACATTCCGACCGCCATGCCCATACCATGGCCGAGCGATCCGGTGCTCGCTTCGATGCCCGGCGTGCCGTAATCGGGGTGGGCGCCGAGCCGGCCTCCCGGCGTGCAGTAGGCCGCCAAGTCGTCGGAAGAAAGAACGCCGAGCGCCTCCAGGATCACGTACTGGGCGAGGCAGCCATGTCCCTTGGACATCAGGAACGTGTCGTCCGATGGCGCGCCGGCCCGGCGGATCAAGCCGTGATAGGCCGCGTCAGTGATCTCCATGCAGGAGAAGGCCGGCGCCACATGCAGCGCCTGGACCTGCTGCGAGACCGCCAGGATGCGCCGCCGGAATCCGAGGCAGCGCCGGCGCGCCGCGTCAGCGTCAAAGAAATTTGACGACCGGACCTCAGGCTTAGGCGCGGAGGACATAGTCCGTCGGCCAATCGCGAAGCTGGTCGATGTACTGGCGGCCCCACGCCACCATACCGGCGAGGCCTTCCTCGAGGCTGACTTCGGGCTTCCAGCCGACATCGCGATAGATCGCGGAGGAGTCGAGCCAATAGCGCGAGTCCTGGCCCAGCCGATCGCCGGTCACCTCGCAAAGCTGCTCGAACGGCACGCCGAGAGCCTCGGCCGTCTTCTCGACGAGCGCGCGGATGGAGATCGGCAGTTCCGGGCCGCAATTGTAGACAGTACCCAGCGGCGCCTTCTCGGCAACGAGATGGATCGCGCGACCCAGATCCTTGGCATGAATATAGGACTTCTCGGCCCGCCCGCCGCCATGGAGCGGCAGCTTTCGGCCGGTGAGGCCCGCGACCACCGCCTTCGGCACGACCCGATGCAGCAGCTGCGCCGGGCAATAGGCATTGGATGGACGGATGATGTTCATCGGGAACTTTAGGAACCGATGAACCGACATCAGGTGCAGGTCGAATGCCGCCTTCGACGCCGCGTATGGGCTCGACGGCCGGATCGGATCGTCCTCGCGCGCGGCGTGATCGACGGATCCATAGAGCTCTGACGTCCCGATCTGGATGAACCGCTGGAGGTAGTCGCGCTTGCCGAGCTCCTCGGCAAGCCTGGCGAGTGCCATCGAGTTGGTTTCGAAGAAGCGCCAGGAGTGCTTCCACGACACGGCGCCTTCGCCCTGGGCGGCGAAGTTGACGATCACCTCCGGCTTCTCGCGATCGAGCAGCTCCAGCAGGAGATCGAGTTCGTAGGTCACGTGCCGAGCGTAGTATTCGTACCGTGGACGTTTCTCGATGCCGAGGGAGAACGCTCCCGGCCGCAGCGGATTGCGGCCGATGCCGATCACCTTCTTTGCGTCGGTGTGATCGAGAAGATAGAGCGCCGCGGCAATGCCGAAGCTGCCGCCGCCGCCGAGGATCGCGTAGGTCCTGCTCATGTCGTTCCTTCCGCCCGTCGCCGGCAGCTCGTCAGGTGATCACGGTCCAGGCGTAGTCGCCTGTATAGCCCGCCTCGGCGAACAACGCCAACCAGCCGGCCGGATAGTCGTGGAACTCGGCGGTCAGCACCCAGCTCTCGAAAATCGCCCGTTCCTCGGGCGAATGATAGGAGTCCACCTGCACGAACGCCTTGCCGCGCGACACGCGCTGGATCTCCGCCAACGCTGTCCGCGCCCGATCTCTTGGCAGGTTGTGGATCGCGTTGATTGACAGCACGAGATCGAACGAGGCGTCCGGAAAGTGCAGCCGCTCGGCGCTCGCGATCGCAAGACGCCCGACGACCTCCGGCTCGCAATGCTCAAGCGCGTATTCCGAGACGTCGACCCCGTAGGCCTGCAGCCCCGGACAGACGCTCATCAGGTCCTTGACCAGGAAGCCCTTGGCGCAACCGACATCGAGAACGCGGCTGGTGGGGCCGAGGCCGTACTGCGCGACAATGTCCCGCGCGACCGGCACCCAGCGTCCGTCGTAGCGGTAACCGCCATAGCCGTACTCGCGCGGGCCGTCGAAATACATCTGCCCGTACCGCTTCGCCTCGGCGACGACTTCGGGCTTCTTGGCGTCCTCGCGCTTTCGGATGTCGCGCTTGGTCTTCGGCAGCGCCCGCAGGAGATCGATCTCAGGCACGTCCGCTCACCGATAGTCGCACTGACGCTCGACGTGATCGATCTTCGCCCGCACTTCCTCCGGCACGACCGGCACGTTGCCGTCGCGCTCGCAGGCACAGGCCGCGGCGATCGAGCCCAGGATGGTCGCGATCGCGTCCGACGATGTCGTCATCAGCGCCAGTGTTGCGTAAGCGAGCAGCGCGTCACCGGCGCCGACCGGATCGACCAGTCGCTCCACGAAGCTGTCGACGACGAAGTACGAGTCCAGGGACTCGTGATCCGTACTGCGGCAGGTGAGAGCGCCTCGATCGCCGAGCTTCAGGATCAGGGTCTTGCACTCGGCCGCATCGTAGAGCGCGCTCGCCAGCGGCCGCACGCCCGAGTCCTGGTCGCCGAGCGCGAAGCGCGCTTCGCGCTCGTTCGGCGTGATCAGGTCGAACCCCTTGAACTCAATGATGTTGCCCCAGCGGCTGGCAACCTGGCTGTCGGCGACGCGGAAGACTCCCGCCGGGATCGCCTTGATCAGGTCCGGGATGGTTCTGCGATTGTAGATCCCGTGCCGGAAGTCGCTGAACACGACGCAGTCGGTCGCGACGCGGCTGATGTTGCCCCGGAGGCGCTCGAGAACGTCGTTCGAGATTGTCCTGTTGTCGACCGTATCGATCTTCAGCAGGCGGTAGCCATCGGTAACGATCGCGTTCTTGTTCGTCGTCGGCCGGGTCTTGTCGACCACCGGGTCGCAATCGACTCCAAGGCGCTGCAGCTCGCGCACCACGAAGTCCCGGAACGGATCGTCGCCGAGCACGGTCGAGAACTTCACCCGGCCACCGGCAGCGGCCAAGTGTCCCGCCACGATCGCAGCGCCACCGATGAAGTCCCGTCGCTGATCGAGCCGGACGCTGAGGGTCGGTGTCTTGGTCTGGCCGCCGATCAGGGTCGTTTCGGTGAGGCTGTCGACGATGGTGTCGCCGACAACATGGACGCGGCGACCGCCCAGTCCGTCGACGGCACGGCGAAGGTCGTCAAACCTGAGCCCGAAGCGGTCCATGACCGCGAGTAGCTTCTCGAGCTTGATCGACGGCGGCGCCATCTCGATCAGCTTCGACGACGAATAGACGATGTCGCCTGGCGTGAAGATCATCTCACCGCCGTAGCCGGCGACCACCTCGGCCTCGGCCGCCGTCTTCTGCGGCATGCCGCTGGCTACATACTCGTAGCCCTTGGCGAAGAAGTCCGGCTTGATCGCGGCGATATTCGCCAACGGGTTCGGATTGGTGTCGATGATGACGAAATCCACCGCCTCGAGCGCCGCCAGGTTCTGGGCCCGCAGATCGTGCGGCACGTGCGGCCGGTACTTGCCCTTGTCGATGTGCTGATCGCTCGTGATGCTGACGACCAACAGATCGGCCTTGCTCTTGGCATAGACGAGATGCCGGAGATGTCCGGGGTGCACGACGTCGAAGACGCCGTGGCACATGATGATCCGCTTGCTCCGCGGGAACGGTCCGACGGCGCGTACCAGCTCTTCGACGGTCTTGATCTTGTGACCGTACTTGGCGGCGAGCTCAGACCTCACGGCCTGGCGCCGCCGGCGACGAGGATCCGCATGGTTCGATCCATAGCAACTGATGTCATGCCGAGCGCGCGCGGGCCCCGGTAGGCAGGGTAAAGCCGGCGGCGGTGGCATCACGGTGGAACATTCGCACCGTGTCGAGCGAATACTCCCCGAGGTCCTTGCCCACAAGAGCGAGCTTGTCGAGCAGGTCCGACGTCAGGGTGATGATGTCGCTCCCGGACTCTTCGGCATGGAAAAGGTTGAGAAGCTCACGCGCGCTCGCCCACAGCAGCTCGGCCTTGGGCCTCGACACCAGGAGACGACGGCATTCCTGCATCATCGGCACCGGGTCGACGCCCGTGTCGGCGATCCGCCCGGCAAAGACCGAGACGATCGCCGGGGTCTCGGCGGCGAGCGCTTCGGCAACCGCCGCCACCTGTTCCAGGGTCAGGATCGCGGTGACGTTGAGCTTGATGCCTCGTCCGGCGAGTCGACGGATCGTCGGGACGGCCGGTTCGCCCTTGGTATTGGTGATCGGGATCTTTACCCAAACATTCGATCCCCAGCTGGCGATCAGCTCGGCCTGGCGCTCCATCTCGTCGAACTCGTCGGCGAAGACCTCGAACGAGATCGGCCGGTCGGTGATCCGGGACAGGACCTCCCGGGCGAAGGCCGCATAGTCGGAGATCCCGGCCTTTCGCATCAGCGTCGGGTTGGTCGTGAAGCCGCTGATGCGGGGATTGGCGGCCAACCTGAGCATGTGCGCGAGATCCGCGCCATCGGCGAAGATCCGGATCTTCAGCTTGTCGAGACGGCTCACCGGCAGGGACCTCGGAGCGACGAGTGGATCATTGCGAGCCGTTGCGGCATCGCGGCTCGTTCGGGCAGGGAACCGAAGGACACAGTTCCTTGCAGCCGTTGTAGCGCCGGAACACAGGCCGGGCGGCGTCGCCGACCAGGTACGTGTCGAAGTTCCGGTCGAGTGCGTGGCGGTAGACCTGCGCCGAGGCATCGAACGCAGCGACGATCCCGGCCACGTCGGCGTCGGTGTGCGAATAGCAGGGCAGGAAGAGGCCCTGGAACAGCACGCCGCGGCCCATCATCTCCTGCATCAGCAGCGTGCGCATGCCATGCGAGACCTTGCCTTCGCCGTCCCGGCAGACGACGAGGATGCGCCAGGACGAGGCGTGGATCTCGAGCTTGTCGGCGATCCCGTGCGCGGCAACGGCCCGGCGCATGCCGGCGGCGACCGCCGCGGTGATGCGGCGATGCTGGCCGAGAATGTCCTTGGTCTGATACTCGACAAGCACCGCCCGCGCGGCCGCAAGGGCATGCGCTTCGCCGCCATGCGTCGTCGAGATCAGGAAGACCCTGGGGGCTCCCGCCTGCTTGATGCCGCCGAGATCGAGAACATCGGCGCGACCGGTCAGGGCGCAGAACGAGAAGCCGTTTCCGGCCGCCTTGCCCCAGGTGACCATATCCGGCTCGAGTCCGAGTGCCGGATAGGCGCCGGGGAAGCCGGCGCGGAAACCGCTGACCATCTCGTCGAGGACAAACAGGGCGGCGCCGCGGCGGGTAATGCGCTGAACCTCGCGGATCGCCTCGTCGCGCTGGCCGACGTACTCGGTCGGCTCGGTGATGACGCAAGCGATTTCGCCCGGATGCGCGGCGAACAGCGCCTCCAGCGTTTCCGGCTTGGTCGAGTCATAGGTGACCGCAAGCCGCTTGGCTTCCTGTGGAATGCCGTTCGTCGTCAGCGTCTGGGCGATGTACCAGTCGTCATAGCTGTAGAACGGATGGTTCTTCGGGAACGCGACCAGCGGCCGGCTGGTAAAGGCACGGGCGAGCTTCACCGCGGCAGTGGTGACGGTCGATCCGTTCTTGGCGAACTTGATCCGCTCGGCGCCGGGCGTCACCGCCAGAAACTCGCGCGCCAGCTCGAGCTCGATCGCCGCCGGCCTCTGGAAGGCCGCGCCGAGAGCCAGCTGCTCGCGAACCGCGGCCAGCACGGGCTCGTAGGCGTGACCGAGAGCGACCGATCCCAAAGCCAAGGCGCAATCGATGTATTCGTTGCCGTCCACATCCCAGACGCGGCCACCGAGGCCACGCGCGATCGCTGCCGGCCCCAGCTCCGGGAACTGGTCGTCACCGCGAGAATAGGTATGGGCGCCGCCCGGAATCCGCTGATGGACCTCGGCGCGATAGGCGCGGGAGGCCGTGAAATTCGTCACGGTGCGCGCGGGAACGTCGTTCGGCAGCGGCTTCGTCTGCGAATCCATGGCCTAGCCTGGGAATCCGACGCCCAAATTGCCGCCGGCGCGCATTCTTAGCGCCTAAGCCCGACCTTTTCCAGCACGGCCGAGGGGCAGATTTCAGGCCCTGGCGCGGCGTCCGCCCGGCGATGACCCTGGAGAAATCGCCCGGGGCGGGGCGAATTGCCGCCGGACCTCGTGCATCACAGATTCAGCGTAATTCTGCTTGGGGCGGGCAGACATGATTCCTGACGTGAATATTCTCGGGGTTACCTGTCACTATCGTGCAGGATTAGCTATGGGTAGTGGCTCAGGCGAGTCGCTGCAGCGATAGGCAGGAGGTCGTCATACCTATTCTCGGGATGTCGCGGTTACCCATCACAGATTCAGCGTAACGCGCTACGACACCATACCCCCCATATCTTGTGGTACTCAGCCTCCAAGCCACGAGCATAACGGGGACCATCCATCAACGCGGAACGGGCGAACCGCTCGCGCAGACCTTGGCGCAGTTCGGCCAGCTCCAAGGGGCTCCGCGCCAGGCGCACGGCGAGTGCGACATAGGCGTCCGGGTCCGGGGCGACGAGTCTCGGAAGACCAATGGTGGTCAGGTGACCGAGGCCCACCCTCGAGAACGGGTTGCGGCCGGCGCAGGTCACCACGGGCACCCCCATCCACAGCGCATCGCACGTCGTCGTGCCGCCGTTCGCCGCCAGCGGATCGAGGGCGATATCGAGGTCGAGGTAAGGGCGGTAGGGCTCCGGGGCGAAGCCGCTGAGCCAGAGACGGTCCCGCCCGATGTCGCAGTCCGCGAACCGACGATAGATCCAGTCCGCCTCGTCCGGCCGAAGTCCGCTCCATTTCAGCCGAAGGCGGGCATCCGGCACGGCATGGAGGATCCTGGCCCAGGCACGAAGCGTCGCAGGTCCGAGCTTTGCGAGATTGTTGAACGATCCGAAGGTCACATGGCCCCGGGCGAGGCAGGGCGGCTTCGGCGCCGGCTCGATGAGCCGATCGCCGGGCTCGTAGCAGACATGGGTCTCGAGCCGAATGATCCGCTCGCTGTGCCAAGCCTCGGCGCCCTCGGGCGCAAAGTGAGGGTCCATGATCCGGTAGTCGATCGCCGACAGCCCGCTGGTGCCGGGATAAAGCGGAAAGCTGACCTGCACAGGCGCCGGACGCCGGGCGAAGAGGGAGAGGCGATTGCCGGCCATGTGCCCGGCGCACTCGACCAGAATGTCGACTCCGTCGGCACGGATCATCGCCTCGGCCGCGCCATCGTCGGCGCCAGTGATGTCGCGCCAGAGATCGGCGGCCTTGCGGAAGCGATCGGTGAAGTCGTCGACCAGCGTGGTGCCGCTGTAGCAGATCACGCGGCAGCGGGCGGGATCGTGGTGCTCGATCGGCGGAAGCAGGAAGTAGCCGCCCGGATGCCGCCGGAAATCGGGCGAGACATAGCCGACGACGAGCGGCCGATCGACGGCCCGCGGATCGGGCCGGTGACGAGCGACGCCGGCGGGATGGCCAAAGACGCGATCGAAGCCGCGATGACGACGGAAGAGCTCCTCAGGCCCGATGTCCTCGCGAAAGCAGAGCGAGAACAGCATGTTGCTGTAGGCCTCGGCGTAGCGAGGAACGATCGCCAGGGCACGGAGATAGCAGCGCTCGGCTGCGACCGGCTCTCCCTGATCCTGCCGCGCGTTGCCAAGGTCGAGATGCGTCTGGGCGACGTCGGGCGCGAGGCACAGCGCCTGGCGAAAGCGGATCGTCCCGGCGAGGAGCCGATCCCGGCCATGAAGGACCAAGCCGTCGACCCTGAGCGCAGTCGGGTGCAGAGGGTTCGCGGCCAATGCGCGTCGGATCGGGACCTCCGCCGCGGTCGGCCGTCCGCCGGATTGAACCGCGTCGGCAAGGTTCACGAGGATTTCCGTTGCCGACGGGTAGAGCACGAAAGCGCGGCGATAGGCGCGAAGGGCGTCGCTGAGGAGGCCGCGCGAGCGGAGAACCGTTCCCCAGTTGCTCCACGCCGGCGCCAGGTCGGGGCCAAGCATCGCCGCACGACCGTAACCTTCGGACTGCGACGGGTTGGCTACGGCCGCCAGGAAGTGAGCTTCCGCATCGGCCGGAGCGACAGCGATGCGGCGCCGGAGCTCAACCGTCCGGTCGCCGGCGGAGGTCATCTCCGGCTCATGGCAGCGTGCGTCATGCCGCTTGCCAACCGTCCAGCTGGGCGCGCTCCTCGGCAGTCAGGTAGCTGCCGCGGTCGAACATCAACCCGCGCTCGAGATAGTGCGGGCGCATCTCGGCGAAGCGGGAGAGATGCACGATCCCGATCGGTTCGTGCGGCGGATAGGAGATGCACACCTTGCCGGTCGAGGGATGGCGCATCGGCAGCTGCAGGCTGCAGATGTAGTTGTTGGCCGCGGGCAGGGGCAGCAAGGCGCTACGCTCCTGGATCAGGCGGTTCAGCGAGAGCTGCTCGGCCATGTGCAGCGCGGCGTCCTGGTCGGCACCGTAGGATCCGGCATAGAGGGTATCGACCTCGCTTCGCCAGGCCGCCCAGATCGGGTTGGCGGCCGCCATCGCGAAGGCACCGGAGTTGACCATCGGCCGATCGGCAAGGCGCCGTCCCGCTTGCGCGCCGTAATACAGGCCGTAGAGGCGCGCGAGATTGTCGATGGAGCGCGACAGGCTCTCCGTCATGTAGCCGTAGCTCACGTCGAGTTCCGGGCAGGCGACGACCCGATCGCGATAGGCGAGCGCGCCCTCGATGAAGAGCAGAACCGATCGCCCCTCCTGGACCCAGGTATCCCCGTCAAGCCAGAGATAGGCTTCGTAGCCGGCCAGCACCTCCGGCAGATAGGGCCGGACCATCTGCGCGACGTTGTAGGACTTGAGCGCGGGCATGCCTTCGAGCCAGCGGCGCGCCTGCGGTATCTCGGTCACGCGCATGCCGAGCGCGGACAGGGAGGCGGCATCGGAGGCGCCGAGATCGAACCCGAGGAAGGCCAGGTCGATGTCCGGCGAGGGAAGCCCGCATGCCCGCAACGATAAGGCAAGGCCGCGGGCGAGGGGGAGGTATTTCCGATCGCATGAGGTGACGACCACGGCTCGAGCGGTCACTTCGGGCCTCCCGCCCAGGGCTTGCTCACGCTGAATCTCTAATTACCGGAATTCACGCTGATCTGCTGATGCCCGACCGGTGCAGGCATCGTCAACGTCGCTGTGGCCGCGACGCTGCCTCGTCGTTTATTCTCCGCGCCGCATAAACGCTTGATCCCACGTCCGAGGTATTCGATGGCAGCTAACGACATTCCTACCCACTTCGCCGACTCTCTCGGCATGGTGGGCATCGTAAACGGCATCGTCCGGCTGGAGTTCGACGAGATCATCGTCGAGCCGAACGGCCAGGGCCGGTCGCACCGGGTGGCCCGCATCCTCCTGCCGATGAGCGCCGTCCAGCAAGTCATCGACGACCTGACCAAGGCGCGCGATCAGTTTCCGCAGATGGCCGGTGCACCGGCCGCCGCATCGGCGCCGGCGCCGGCACCCGCGTCGCGGCCGGGCGCAAACCTGATCCCGCCGCCGCCGCTCGGCCCGCCGCCGCGCTGGAAGCCGGCCGGGCAGTAACCGCCCGGACCGGCATCCCATGACCGACGATGTCCGGGCTCTCGCCGCTCGCCTCGAGGCGATCGAGGAGCACCTGGACAACGTCGGCTACTGGGTTTCGCGCGGCTTTGCGGTCGAGGCCCGCCGCTATATCGAGACACTGCTTGCCGATCCCCGCTACGCCGACCCCCGGCGCCTGCTACGGCACGGGCGGAAGGTCTACTCGCAGGGAGACGAGGACGGCCTGATCGCCGAGATCTTCCGGCGGATCGGCGAGGGCGGACGGCGCTTCATCGAGATCGGCTCCGGCGACGGGCTGGAGAACAACACCACCTGCCTGCTTCTGTCGGGCTGGTCGGGTGTGTGGGTCGACGCCATGCCCAATCATGTCGAGGCCGCCGGGAAATCCTTCGCCGACCAGATCGAGGCGCGTCAGCTCGTTCTGCATCAGGCGCGTGTCAACCGGGAGACGATAGACGATCTGCTCGCCCAGCTTTGGCAGGGCCCTGATCCGGATCTCCTCTCCCTCGATATCGACGGCAACGACTATCACGTGCTGGCCGCGATCACCCGGTTCCGGCCGCGGGTCATGGTGCTCGAGTACAACGGCAAGTTCCCGCCGCCGATGTCCTGGGTCATGAAGTACAACCCGGCCCATGGCTGGGACGGCAGCGACTATTTCGGAGCGTCGCTCGCGGCGTTGACCAGGCTCGCCGAGACCCGGGGATACCGCCTGGTCGGATGCAGCATCATGGGAACGAACGCGTTCTTCGTCCGCGACGACCTGGTCGGCGACCACTTCATGCCGCCGTTCACCGCCGAAAACCACTACGAGCCCGAACGGCATTTCCTCCTGTCGGTCTGGGGCGGCCTTCACCCGGCGCGGATCGGACCGTTCACCCAGGGCTGAAACGGGCTTTCAGCGCCGCCGCGACCTCGTCGATGACCGATCCCCATTCTCCCACCCGTCGCTGCCGGAACAACCGCATCGAGGGATACCAGGGCGAGTCCGAGCGATCGAGGAACCACCGCCAGTCCGGCGAGTAGGGGAGGATGACCCAGGTCGGCCGGCCGAGAGCGCCGGCCAGATGGACCACCGAGGTGTCGCTGCTGACCACGAGATCGAGCTCGGACATCAGCGCCGCCGTCTCCATCATGTCGGTCAGCCGGTCGCGGACATCCAGTACGGGCATCCGCTCGACCGGATCGCCGGCCGGATCCTTGACCAAGCTGACAAAGCTCACTCCCGGCATCTCCAGCAGCGGTGAAATCGCCGCGAACCCCGGAGATCGAAGCGCTTCGCCCGGAAAAATCGGGTTTCCGCGCCAACAGATGCCGATGCGCGGGCGCGGCACGCCGGCGAGACACTCCGTCCAGGCCGCCGCGGCGACGGGATCGACCTCCAGGTAGGCCTCTGGAGCGGGCAGGGATGCGAGCCTGGTTCCCAGGATGCGGGGCACGCTCAGCAGCGGACATTCGAGATCGACGGCCGGTGTCCGCTCGCCGCGCGCGACGACGTCCTCGACGCCGGGAATGCGGCCGAACAGCCGCCGCAAAGGCGCTTCCGTCCGCAACACCACGCGGCCGCCGCGAGCGACCACATCCGGAATGAAGCGGGCGAACTGCAGGGCGTCGCCGATACCCTGCTCGCCGTAGAGCAGGATCCGTCGTCCGGCCAGCGGCTCCCCGGTCCAGGCCGGAGCGACGGCCTCGGGCTTCGCTATGCCACGACGCCCCCAACGGCACTCGTAGTCGATGAAGCCGCGCTCGTAGTCGCCGCGGAGCAGCAGACTCAATGAACGGTTCCAGCCGACATGCGGATCCGGCCGCCGGATCGTCTCCGCCCGGTCGAAGCAAAGGACGCCGTAGTCAGGCTCGTGGAGGTCGCTGACGACGATGCCGAGGTTCAGGAGCGTGTCCTGGCTCGACGGCTTCAGCGCCAGCGACCGGCGATGATCCTTTCGCGCATCGACGAGCCGGCCGAGCTCGCGCAGGGAGTTGCCACGGTTGCTCAGCGCTTCGGCGAACAGCGGAACCAGCGCAAGCGCGCGACGATAGTAGGCGACCGCCGGCGTGTGCCAGCGCTGTCCGGTGCACAGATTGCCGAGATTGTTGATGCCAGGCGCGAAACCCGGCAAGAGGACAATCGCGGCGCGGAGATCGCGCAACGCCAGCGCAATGAGATCCACCTCTTGCCGAGCCAGTCCGCGGTTGCTCAGCGCTTCGGCATAATCCGGCTGGATGGCGATCGCCCGATCGAACCAGGGGAGTCCCTGTGCCAGATTCCGGTCCGCTGCCACCGCGCCCAGGGAGTCGATCGCCTCCGCGTCCGCGGGATCCAACGCCAGAGCGCGTCGGAAACAAGCACCGGCTTCGGTCGGACGTACAGCACGCTGCGCTACACGTGCGAGACGCCGGTGACCCTCGCCCCAAAACGCCCGCAGCGCCAGGGTCCGCCTGAGGTAGCGGGCCGCGAGATCGAACGCCTCGGCTCCGAGCGCTTCATCCGCGATCGTCACCCAGATCCCGACATGATCCGGCGCCAACGCCAGCGCCCGGCGGAGGTGCCGTCGCGCACTGCCTCCTGCCTGGTTCTCCTCTGCCGAGGAGGCAGCATCGAGCGTCATGACACCGAGATTGTGCAGCGTCTCGATGAAGGCCGGCGTTCCGGCCAGGGCGCGCCGGTAGGCGGCGACGGCGCCGAGCCGGCGGTTCGACTTTCGCAGAACGTTGCCGAAGTTGTGCCAGGTCGGTGCTTCGCCCGGGCGAAGGCCGAGGAAGCGGCGGAGATGACGCGTCGCGCGCGCCAGGCGCCCGCCCTCCTCTGCCGCTATGCCGGCCAACGCCAATGCCGCCAGGTCTTCCGGGATCACCCGCAGCGCCCGTTCCAGATGGGTCAGGCCGCCAGCGGCATCGCCGTGATCAAGCAGCATCGTTCCCAGCGCGACCAGAGCGCTGCCCCGACTCGGCTCGCCAACCAGCATGCGACGCGCCTCTCGCACCGCCGCTTCCGCTCGAAGGTCCTCAGCCGGCGACATCGAGCGGCAAAGCGTCGAATTCGACCCGATAGGCGGCCTCGAGCTCTCGGGCATGGCGTCCGAAGTCCATGAGGCTCGACCGTGCCAGGCGATCGCGCAGGCCGGCACGCAGACCGGAGACGCGGCTTGCGTCCTGTGCAAGCTTCACCGCGATGTCTACATAGGCCGCCTCGTCATGAGCGACCAGCTCGGGCAGATCGATGCGCGCCATGTTGCTCCATCCGAACCGCGACGCGAGGGTCGGCCCCGCGAGGGTCACCACCGGCACACCCATCCAGAGACAGTCGATCGTCGTGAAGCCTCCTGTAAAGGGCACCGGATCAAGGGCAATGTCGACCGCGGAGATCGCACGCAAGTAGTCCTCGAGGTGTCTCGAGCCTCCGACGAGCTCGACCCGTTCCACAGGAAGCCCGTGCCTTTCGATCAGCGCCCGCACGCGGGCAAGCACGGCCGGCTCGTCGAGCTCCCGCGCCTTGATCGTGAGTCGCGCTTCAGGAAGGGCTCGCAGGATCCTGGCCCAGAGCGCGAGACCCGGAGGCTGCAGCTTGTTGATCGCGTTGAAGGTGCCGAACCGCACCGGTCCGCCCTGCCGTGATGTGTAAGGCACGCGGGGCGGCGCGGAGTAGCAGAGGAAGCCACCGTCGAGCCGAACGAGCCGTTCCGTCTGCAGCCCATCGATGCCGGGCGGATCGGCCCATCGGTCGGAGACCCGGAGATCCATGGTGTCCAAGCCCGTGGTCGAGAAGTGAACTCCATAGGCTACCTGGATCGGTGCCAGCCGCTCGGCGAAAAGTCGACGATGCCGCGTCATGAACCCGAGAAGATTCACCAGGACATCGACACGATCCTGCCGGATCCGCGCCGACTTCTCGCGATCGGTCAAGACCGCGACGTCGCGCCAGACATCGACGAGCTGACGCGGCGGTCCTGAGTTATCGTCTCCGTCCGCGGCGTCGGAGTACCAGACGATTTCGAAACGGTCGCGATCGTGTCGCTCGAGCAACGGAACGATCTGGGACCGGAACTTGTGCTGGCGAAAGTCAGGCGCGAGATAGCCGATCCGTAGCCTATGGGAGGACCGTGCCGTGGCCCGCACGCTTCTCCCTGCGTCCGAGCCGGGACTCACGGACCGCGCCCAGCGACGGCTTTCGTCCAAGAACCGCCGATCATCGAAGCCTGGGGCCAGGCACATGCAGAAGAAGAGATTGTCCCAGACGTCGTCGACCGTCGCGCCGGTGGCGATCGCCCGGCGATATCGGACGATTGCCTCGTCGACGGCGAAGAATGCCTGGGCGAGGATGCCGAGCAGGCGGTGCCCTTGGTTGAGCGCCGGCTCCAGCACCACCGCCTGCTTCGCATGACTCTGCGCCCGCTCCGGGCGATTGCTCGCGGCGCACGTGTTGGCAAGATTGATCAGCAGGCTCGCATGCCTCGGTGCTCGCGCCAGCGCGCTCTCGAGCAGGCCGCGCGCGGCTTCGACGTCGCCCAGCGCGAGCCGTGCATTGGCCAGGTTACTGATCAGCAGCGGTTCGTCGGGATGCAGCAAGAGCGCACGCGCCAACCAGAGCGCGCCGCCGGACCGGCCCGCACGATAGGCCGCGAGGCCGAGAGCGTTCATGCCCGCGGCATCGTCGGGGCCGAGCGCGACCGCTCGCCGGGCTGGACGGGCGGCTTCTTCGGGCTCGTCGGTTCCGAGATAGGACTCCGCCAGTGCCCGCCACAGGGACGCGTCCGTCGGCATGGCTGAAAGGGCCCCGTCGAACGCGCGCCGGGCGCGGGCGATGTCACCTGCTGCCTGGAAGATGATGGCGCCGTTGTACACGACGGCGAGGTCCGCGGGCGCAATAGCCGACGCTCGCCCGATCCACGCTGCCGCCGGCCCCAGGGCACCCGACACGAAGTTTCCGGCGGACAAGGCCAGGACGGTTGCGGCATCGGCCGGCGCCCCTGCGAGCTTTCGACGCAGCGCGGGGAGATCGGAGGACATGAGTCTATCGTTCACGATGAAATTCAGACGTGCCGCATCCGCGCTTGCGGATCCTGCCACGGAGAGGGGACTTCAAAACCGCGGTCCGTTGCGCTAAGCGACTTCGTCATCGAACCCGACATCCTAGGCATATCGACATGTCCGAACGGCAGCTTAGCCACGCCGAGCAACTCGATCGCGAGTACAAGGATCTTCTCGCCCTGACCTCAGGCGCGGTGGCCGACGGCAGGGTAGACTTTTCGATCGACTTCAAGCGGCTGACCCACCCCAATTGCCCCATTCCCTTTCACACCCAGACAACGCGCATCGCCTATCTCTACCTCGTTCTGTGCTGCGTCGGTGCCGGCATAAAGGTCTGGCTGGGTCTTCCCTGGATCCCCGTCCTGGCCGGCCTCGCCGTTTTTACGCTGGTCTACTGGACGCTGATCCGCGGCCGGGCCGAGCGCCAGATCGCCTTGAAGATTCAACGAGAGCTTTTCGCCGACTCCGCTAGCTGGGACAAGGTCTGGCGCTATGGCGGTATGCGCCTGTCGCGGCGCGACGGCGACCGGGAGATCGTCGCGGAGGCGCCGAAGGACCCCTGGCTCACCTTCATGCGCGAATTCCGCGATGCGCTCAAGCCCGCCGGCCAATAGTCAGCCGGCGTCGGCCAACCAGGCATCGAGGCGCTTCTTCAGCTTCGTCGAAGGCTGCGCGATGCCCCGCTCGAGCTTGCTGTAGTAGCCCTGCCGGATGCCGAGTGCGTCCGCCGCCGTCTGCTGGGAGAGGCCGTGTGCCTTGCGCCTCCGCTGGAGCAGCAACGCGTATGGCTCCGTCGAAGCCGCCGCCTCGTCGCCTGCCACTTCCGCGGCGAGGTCGACCTGATAGGCCATGATGGCGTCCGGTATCTCCAGGATCACCGATGCTTCGAGCCACTCGCCTTGCCACCCTCGTGTCTCTGCCGCCGCCGCCGTCCAGCTCGGATATCGCCATGAGTCGACGACGCCGTCGGCGGCGAGCTGGCTCAGTGCCTTCTCCAGCCGCGCCCGTGTCTTGGCCGGGTAGCGTTCGTTGAGCGTCTCGCCGACGGCATCCAGCAAGGTAGCGACGGTGAAGACCTGGGCTTCGAACCGGCCGCGGCTGCCGGCGCGGAGTTGCCAGCTGATGTATCGCGTCAGCCGCTTCTCCCATCGACGGCGAAGCGGGTCGTACTGCAGCGCCTTCTGGAACAGGAGGCCGGTCTGGCGGCCCGTCCCGACCAGAAACGCGGCGAATGCGCGACCCGGCCGGAAGATGAAGCGTTCGACGTCCAGGTACCCGTCGAGCCTGAACTGGCCCATGCGGTCGGTGATGATGAAGGGCCGGCTCTGCAGCGTCTTGATCGTCGCCGGCTTGCCGTCCTTCCGGGCTCGGTCTTCATAGACCTTCACCTCGGCCATGTTGATCCAGAGGTTCTGGATATGGGACAGCGCCTTCAGCATCTCGGCCCGCTGCTCGGGCTCGTATCCTCCCCGGCGTCCCTGGCCGCCGCGCTTCGGCTTCAGGCCCCGCATGGCAAGGATCTCGTCGACCTCGGCAACGGCCGTGTCGTCGGGGCCCTTGGCCTGGGCGAGGTAGATCGCGCACAGCGCGTCGAGCGCGTCAGCGTCGAGGTCCGAGAGTTCGCGCTGCTGTTTCCACATGGTCGAGGCCCATGCCTCGACCTGCTGCGATGAAAGCAGCGGCTCGTAGTCCATGACCGCCGGCCGCAGCTGGGCATAGCCTTTGCTGCCGCCGCGCTGAAAGACAGCCGTCGGCCAGGGTGAATCCTCCACGCGCCGGAAGCTGTTCTTGTAGAGAGCCTCGCGCAGACTATGGAAGTGTCCCGCGGACAGCACGACGAGCATGCCCTTCGGAACCTTGAACGATGCCGGTGTCGTACCGTCGCCACCGACACCGAGCAGCTCGTCGAGATACGAGAGCGGGCGTTCCGGGGGCAGCAGCATCTCGGAGACCGCGTGTGCGGACTCGGACCCGTAGACCGCGATCAGATACAGGAGCCGACGAGCGACCTTGTCCTTGTCGGCCTCCCGGTCGGCGCCGCTCCATCCGGAAGCGGACATGACCAGCCAGCGGGCAAGCTTCTCGACGTACCCTTCCTCGCCCAGCATCTCCCCCGTCAGCTTCGTCGCCACGCGGTCGAGCAGCCCACCCGGCCGCTGCGGCGGCGTCTCGATTTCGGGACGCAGCTTGCGATGGCTTTCGACCAGATGATGCTTCAGGAGGCAGGTACAGAATTCTGCGAGCGGCTCGCCGTCCACGCCAAGCGCAGTCCGAACGGCCACCTCTCCGCGACCGTCCTCGTCGGGCCGCTTGGGCGAGGAGCGGATCAGACCCTCGATCGCCGCGAGCGTGGCCGGAAAGAGCACCGCCGGCGACCTGTCGACCCACGCATCGGGAACGGTCACGACCTGGACCCGGCCGTCCGGCAGCAACGCATCCATCTGGCCGAACGCATCGCGTTCGACTGGTGTCGAGGCCGCTCCGTCCGCTCCTTCGGCGTCCATTTCCCTCCCCGTCGATCAGTTCAATCGGCCGCTGGCCTCAGGTCCCGAGGCCAGGCCTTCGGCCACCCGACGGATCACGCCGGTCCAGTCTCCTGGCCGATCCTGCCGCCATAGCCTGAGCGTCGGAAACCAGGGGGTTCGCTCCCCCGACAGCATCCAGCGCCAATCCGGCGTATGCTGCAAGATGATCCAGGCGTCCAGTCCCAACGCGCCCGCCAGGTTGGCGACCGCGGTATCCGACGTCACGACGAGATCAAGTGCCGAAAGCAACGCGGCCGTCTCGGCGAAATCCCGGATTTCAGCCATCGGATCAAGAATGCCGTCTGAAAGCGACTCGCCCGGACCGCGGTCCTTGACCAGAGCGACAAGGGATATCCCCGGAACGGCGAAGAGCGGTGCCATCGGCGCAAGCCCAGGCGATCGCGTCCGATCGCCCCCAAACCGCGGGTTGCCGCGCCAGCAGAGCCCGACCCGAAGTCCAGGAAGCGCCTCCAGACGCGCCCTCCATGCTCTCGTCCTGGCCGGATCGGCGGCTGCGTAAGGAATCGGCCCGGGTATCGTATCCGCCGTCGTCCCGAACAGCCGCGGCAATCCCATCAACGGAGCTTCGAGGGCCCGCCGGGCATCGGTGCTGCCGCGGGCGATCGTCTCGTCGATGCCGGCGATGCCGCCCACCAGCGTGCGAAGGCTCTCTTCGCATTCGACGGCGACGTGCCCGACGCGCTCCCTCGCCATCGCGGCGAAACGCGCGAAGAGGATGGTGTCGCCCAGCGCCTGCTCGGGCTCGGCCCATAGAAGCAGGCCGTCGGCTGGTCGACGCTCCCCGTTCCAGGCACAGGCCGATCTCCGTGACGTCGAAACGCCGTAGACGACGCGATGCCAGCGCCGCTCGAAGCCTTGCCAGCCGGCGACGTAGTTTCGTTCGAGCAGGTCCAGAAGCGCGAGATTGACGGCCGGCTCCGCCAAGGCCGGATCGAGCAGCAAGGCCCGCCGGAAGAGGCGCCGGGCATCCGCACGTCGATCCTCGGCGATCATCGGAATACCAAGGCAGGTCCAGGCGATGGCGCGCGCCGGATCCAGCGCCGCGGCAGCTCGCGCGAAACGGTCCGCCGCCGCACGTCGACCCGCCTGATGCTCGGCGACGGCCAGGTTCGCCAGTCCCGATACCGACAACGGCTCGATCGACGTCGCCCGGCGCAATGCCGTCACGGCATCCGCCACCTTGTCTCGCCGCTGCTGAGCGATGCCGAGCCCGAGCCAGTGAGGCCCGGATCCCGGCGCGAGCGCTGCCGCCCGGCGGAATGACCGTTCCGCCGCCACCGTCTCGGATCTCTGGAGGGTCGTGTCGCCTAGTGCCTGCCAGCTTTGGGCGTCGCGATCGTCCACGACCGTCGCGCGCACGAAAAGTGTCGTGCAGGCATCGCTCTCCTCCGGGCCGCGCTCCAGGATGCCCAGGTTCCTGAGCTTCGGCCCGGACGCCGGGGCAAGCGCCACGGCACGCCTCGACCAGGTTATCGCGCGACCGCGATCGCCGGACATGTCCAGGAGCACGCCGAGGTCGGCCGCCGCATCGGCCGAGCCGGCGTCGCAGGAGACCCGTCGCCCGAAAGCTCTGATCGCCGCCGACAGGTCCCCCCGGGCCAGGTCCTCGGCGCCTCGCGCGCTCCACGCGTCGGCTGCCGCCGGCATCGACGCCAGGGCCCGACGAGATTCCGCGCCTTTCACGTCACGCGCCGCGAGCGGCGGCAGGCGCCCGCGCGCACCAGACACGCCACATCGTCCGAAACTCCGCCTCCACCTGTCGCGTCGTGCCGACGTAATCCATCATCGGCGAGGCCAGCAACCTTTGCCGCATCGACGCACGCAAGGCCGAACGCCACTCGCTGTCCCGCGCAAGGCCGACTGCAAGCTCGACATAGGCATCCGGTCCATCGACCACCAGACTCTCGAGGCCGATCCTGGTGAGATAGGCTGAGGAGTGACGTCCGGCGAAGGTGCGTCCACGCACCGTCACGACCGGAACCCCCATCCAGAGCGCCTCGAGCGTGGTCAGGCCGCCGGAGTAGGGGAATGGATCAAGCGCGATGTCGATGTCGCCATATCGCGCGAGAAGTTGCTGGTGCGGGAGCCCCACGCCCGGATCGACCCTCGACGGATCGATCCCGGCCGCGTCGAACTGCGCGCGCAGCGCCGCACGCACCCGCTCGTCGCCCAGTCCGCGCGTATGCATCACGAGGCGGCTTCCAGGCACACGGCGAAGGATCTCTGCCCAGCGGCGCACGACTTCGCCATTCACCTTCGACAGGTGGTTGAAGCACCCGAAGACGATCGACTGCCCGCTTCGCACGGCGACCTCAGGAGCATCCTCGGGAGGCGTGTAGCAGACATAGGTCCCAGGCAGGCGAACGACTTTCTCGGAGTACGCCGCATCCTCTCCAATCGGGACATGGATGCCGTCGGCGATCAGATAGTCCATCGCCGGCACGCCGGTGGTGCCGACATACCCGGCCCAGGAAACCTGCACCGGCGCGGCCCGGCGGGCGAACAGCGGCAGGCGGTTCGCACCTGTATGGCCGGCAAGGTCGACTAGAATGTCGATGCGATCGGACTCGATGCGCCGCGCCAGGTCCTGGTCCGGCCAGCCGGCGCAGGACACCCACTCTCCGCCCGCCGATCGAAGTCGGCGCGTCATCTCGTCCTCGACGCGCCTGTCCGAGTAGCAGACATGCTCGACGGCACGCGGGTCGTGATGGGGCAGCACACCGGCCAGGAACCAGCCGATCGGATGGAGCGCGAAGTCCGGCGAGAGATACCCGACACGGATCGGCCGATCCGGATCCGGGTGCCGCCAAGGCTGTGCTGCTTCATGCCTGGCAAAACGACGCGCCCACTCGTTGTGATGGATCGCCAGGGATTCCGCGGTCACTCCCGGCACGTATTGCCGGCAGAGCAGACGATCGCTGGCGGCGCGCGCATCGAAAGGATCGATCGCCAGACCACGCCCGAGCCAAGCCACCGCCGCTTCCGGCAAACCAGCCTCGCGAGCGACATGGCCGCCACAGACATGGGCCGCCGCGATCCCCGGGCCGAGCGCCGCGGCACAACGTGCATGCACGGCAGCGACGCCGGGACGGCCGCTTGCCGCGTTCGCCACCGCGAGCTCGATCTCGGCGCGCGCATCGGGCCCGATCAGGGCAGTCAGCCGCCGTGCCGCACGAGCCAGCTCGGCCGCCCGCTCGGTCATCCGACCCCACCGGAGCGCGGTCACCAGGCCGGCGGCATTCGCAGGATCGAGCGCGGTGCCCCGACGCAGCATCAAGCCTCCTCGCCCCACGGCGCCCAGAGTCAACGCGGCGTCAGCCGCATTGAACCAGGCGGCGCCATGCGTCGGTGCAAGCGTCGTGGCTCGCGCCGCCTTGGTCGCCGATCCGATACGATCCCCGCCCGACAGATCTGCCGGGGCGAGGTTGGACCACGCCGCCGTATGTGACGGCGCTACGACAAGGGCCCGTCGATAGAGACGCGCAGCGACGCCGGCACTTTCCTCTCGATGGGCGTGGAACCCGAGATTGACCAGCGCGTCCGCATGTTGCGGAGCGATGGCAAGTGCCGCACGCAACGCCAGGGGACGACCCTGCTCCTTCGAATGGCCGGCAAGGGCGACCGCCAGGTCGTTCCAGTAGTCTGCCGCCGCCGGCTCGAGAGCGATGGCCGCCTCGAGACCTGCGACC
>JAEULB010000228.1 GCA_016792585.1 Rhodospirillaceae bacterium | reverse complement strand
CTTTCGCCGGCCGTGAACTCCATCAGCTTGTTGATGTCGTAGGGCTGGTCCGGGTTCCGCATGAAGTTGTGCAGGAACGCGCGCAGCCACGTATTCCCCGATTTGGGATACGAGGCGAGCCAGAGAATTCCGCCCATGGGGGTGTCCGAGGAAGGGGCGACGGTCCGGGGACGAACTCCCCGAAAAGAAAAAGGGGAGCGGCCGAGGCCGCTCCCCCTATTCGACGATGACGAGAGCTTAGAAGCTCGCGCCGATGCCGAACACGAAGCTGGTCGCCGACGGATCGGTACCAGTGTTGTTGTCGCGCTTCTGGTGCGACAGAGCGGCCGCGAGGCCGACGCCGCCGCCGAGCACGTAGCCGGCTGCCACCATGAAGTGGTTCAGCTTGTTGCGGCCACCGCCAGCGATGTCCGAACGGCCCTGCTGGAAGAAGCCACCGAGGGTCCACGGACCCGTGGTGTACATGAGCGCACCGCCGACGGCCGAGTCATCGAGACCGTTCGCACGGCCGTCGTTGACCTTGCCGTACTGGATGCTGGCTTCCCAACCCGCGACCTGCAGGAAGGCGTCAGCGCGGTACGCCGAGACGTTGGTGCGGCCCGAGGTCTCGTTGTTCGAGCCCGTGTAGCCGGCATCGACGCCGATGGTGGTGTCGCCGAACTTGCCGCGATAGTCGGCAGCGATCGACCACGCCTCGCCGTTGCAGCCGCGGCTCTGGGTGCCGTCGCAGTCCGCGGTGCCCTGAAGGCCGAAGTTACGCGAGCCGTGCGTCTGGTCCGGCGTGTACGAAGCGGCGAACGAGAAGCCGCCGAAGGACGGCGAGAAGTACAGGATCTTCTGCGCGTCGTTCTCGACGTTGAAGTAGGTGGTCGAGGTGCCGAGCGAGTAGATGCCGTCCGGCGAGTCCACGCCGAAGGCCACGTACGGCGAGATGTAGGACGAGTACGCCTTCAACTTGCGGGCGTCGTCCTCTTCACCGAAGCGGATTTCGCCGAAGGAGCCCTTCACGTAGCCCCAGGTCTCGTCGATCTGGTCGATGCCCTGGGCGCTGGTCGAGCCGTTCTGCGTCCACGCTTCCACTTCGATGCGGAAGCCGAAGATCATGCCGTTGTTGAGCTTCGTCTCGCCGCGAACCCAGAATTCCGAGTTCGAGGTGATGTTGAAGTCGCGCGAGCCGGTGACGGCGGCGCCGGCCTGGTTGCCGGCCGGCTGGTACTGGACCGAGCCGTGGTCATAGATCGACGCGTAGTTACGGAAAAAACCGCCGAGGGTCGCATAACCCTGAGCGGAGGCCTCGCTGGCGCAAAGCCCGACGGCGACGATCGCCGACGTGCCGAGAAGCAGCTTCTTCATTACGATGTCCCTCCAGTCTACGTGCGGTCCGCTGGCTTTTCGGATCGGCTTCGCCCCAATCCGCGCCCCGCATTCCGCGGTTACCCGTGACAGGGGGTGCACCCCTTGCCCGGCGCGACCACTTTATGGCTGGATCGTGGCTGGTCAAGGACTTTCCCGGGATTAGGCCCGACGACGCCGGGACGCTGTGGCACATGAGACACAGGGGCTATGGCCTTGACGAAGGCCCCTTAGACTTCTTAATACACGGGCACTTTGGCACGGAGCGGACCCATGAAAGTACGGTGGCGGGGAGGGATTGGCGCGGCGCTTGCTCTGGCCCTGGCGGCCTGCGGGGCGCCCCAGTCCGATTCGAGCCCGCGCGGCAGCCGCCATGATGCCAACTCCGCCCAGCGGCAACTTCCATCCCTGCTCGGCGACCGCGGCCTCAACCTGGGCGGGCTCCCTACCGAAGAGGGCGGCGGCGGCAGCGGCATCGCGGTCAACAGCTTCCTGTGGCGGGCGTCCCTCGACACCATCGCCTTCATGCCGCTGGCCTCGGCCGACCCGTTCGGCGGGGTGATCATCACCGACTGGTATTCCCCGCCCGAGAACCCGGGCGAACGCTTCAAGGTCAACGTCTACATCCTCGACCGCCAGCTCCGGGCCGACGGCATCCGGGCCTCGGTCTTCCGCCAGCGTCTTGCCGGCGGACAATGGGCCGAGGCGCCGGTCGACAAGGCCACCACGACCGAGCTCGAGAACGCCATCCTGACCCGGGCGCGCCAGCTTAGGGTGGCGCAGAGCTCCTGATCACGGACAGCGGGTTGGAATCCGGCGAGACCGCCGGCTATGTACTTGTGACATATCGGTTTTAGCGCCACCGGAGTACCGCGCTCGCCGCCTGGCGGCGGCTCGTTCTCAGGGGCCGATTGTTCCAGGTTAATGATGAACACAAACAATGCCCTGGAACGCGCCGGGCAGTATCGGGCGATGGCCGCCGGTTTCCGCAGCGCCATCAAGGGCTGCACCAACGAGTCCGTGAAGGTGAGCTATCGCCAGCTCGCGGCCTCGTACGAGCAGCTGGCGCAGTCGGTCGAGCACCTTTACGAGATCGGCATCGGACGCGAGGGCGAGGACCCGAAGGACCACTGAGGGCAGCGACCCTGGGCCGCGCCCTCATACCCTTGCGGGCGGCCGGCTTCCGCGACCATTATGGCCGCCCTCCGGAGGCGGCATGGCTAGGTATAACTTCAAGGAATCCGAGACCCGCTGGCAGAAGCAGTGGGACGACCGCGAGACGTTCCGCGCGGTCGCGCATCCGGCGCGACCCAAATACTACGTTCTAGAGATGTTTCCGTACCCGTCGGGCCGCCTTCATATGGGCCACGTGCGGAACTACACGCTGGGCGACGTGGTCGCGCGCTACAAGCGCGCCCGCGGCTTCAACGTGCTGCATCCGATGGGCTGGGACGCCTTCGGCCTGCCGGCGGAGAACGCCGCGATCGAGGCCAAGGCGCATCCGAAGAAGTGGACGCTGGCCAACATCCAGACGATGAAGGCGCAGCTGAAGTCGATCGGCTTCTCCTTCGACTGGAGCCGCGAGGTCACGACCTGCAATCCCGACTACTACAAGCACGAGCAGCGGATGTTCCTCGACTTCCTGAAGGCGGGCCTCGCCTACAGGAAGGAGAGCTGGGTCAACTGGGACCCGGTCGAGAACACCGTGCTCGCGAACGAGCAGGTGGAAGACGGGCGCGGCTGGCGATCCGGCGCGCTGGTCGAGAAGCGCCTGCTCTCGCAGTGGAACCTGAAGATCACCGAGTTCTCCGACGACCTGCTGTCGGCGCTGAAGACGCTGGACCGCTGGCCGGACAAGGTCCGCCTGATGCAGGAGAACTGGATCGGGCGCTCGGAAGGTGCGCGCGTGAAGTTCAAGCTGAGCGGACGCAGCGACGACATCGAGGTGTTCACCACGCGGCCCGATACGCTGTTCGGCGCGTCGTTCATCGCGATCGCCGCCAATCATCCGCTGGCGCAGGAGATGGGGAAGGGCGACCCGGCGCTGGACGCCTTCATCAAGGAATGCAACCGCATGGGCACCAGCGAAGCGACGCTGGAGCAGGCGGAGAAGCAGGGCTATCGCACCAGGCTGGAAGCCGTGCATCCATTCGATTCCGGATGGAAGCTGCCGGTCTATGTCGCGAACTTCGTGCTGATGGAATACGGCACCGGCGCCATCTTCGGCTGCCCGGCGCACGACCAGCGCGACCTGGATTTCGCGCGCAAGTACAAGCTGCCGGTGACGGCGGTGGTCCGCCCGAAGGACGAGGCCTCGATCGAGATCGGGCTCGACGCCTTCACCGACGACGGCATCGCGTTCAACTCAAAGTTCCTGGACGGGAAGCCGACGGCGGAAGCCAAGACCGCGGCGATCGACAAGCTGGTCGCCGACGGCACGGGCACGCGCTCGATCACCTATCGGCTGCGCGACTGGGGCGTGTCGCGCCAGCGCTACTGGGGCTGCCCGATCCCGGTCGTCCATTGCGACGACTGCGGCATCGTGCCGGTGCCGGTCGCCGACCTGCCGGTCGAGCTGCCGGAGGACGTCAGCTTCGACAAGCCTGGCAACCCGCTGGACCATCATCCGACGTGGAAGAACGTCGCGTGCCCGGCCTGCGCCAAGCCGGCACGCCGCGAGACCGACACCTTCGACACCTTCTTCGAGAGCTCGTGGTACTTCGCGCGCTTCTGCGATGCGCAGAACGCACAGGAGGCTTTCTCGCGTCGCTCGGTCGACTACTGGATGCCGGTCGACCAGTATATCGGCGGCGTCGAGCACGCGGTCTTGCACCTGCTCTACTCGCGCTTCTTCATGCGCGCGCTGAAGCGCTGCGGCTATATCGGCGTCGACGAGCCCTTCGCCGGGCTGATGACCCAAGGCATGGTCTGCCACCAGACCTTCCGCGACAAGGACGGCAAGTGGATCCAGCCGGACCAGGTGCGCAAGGAAGGCGACCGCTGGGTCAAGCTCGATGACGGCAGCGCCGTGACCGCCGGCCGCTCGGAGAAGATGTCGAAGTCGAAGAAGAACGTCGTCGACCCCGAGCACATCATCGAGACCTACGGCGCCGACACCGCACGGCTGTTCGTGCTGTCCGACTCGCCGCCCGAGCGCGATCTCGAATGGACCGACGCCGGCATCGACGGGGCGTGGCGCTATGCGCAGCGCCTCTACCGCTCGGTGGTCGAGCCCGAGCGCCCGGTCGCGCCGAAGGGAACGCGGCGGCCGGCCGACATGGGAGCCGCGGCGACCGAGGTCGAGCGCAAGGTTCATAAGACCATCCACTTCGTCACCGACGACCTGGAGAAGTTCCACTTCAACCGTGCGGTGGCGCGCATCCGCGAGCTGTCGAACGCACTCGAGGATCTCGCCGGCGACGGTGCCGACGTCGCCTGGGCGCGACGCTTCGGCTGGGAGACGCTGGTCACGCTGATCGGCCCGATGATGCCGCACCTGGCTGAGACGCTTTGGGAGGCGCTCGGACATTCGACCATGCTGGTCGACCAGGCCTGGCCCGCTGCCGATCCGCGCCTGATCGTCGATGACACCGTCACCATCGCGGTGCAGATCAACGGCAAGCTGCGCGGCACGATCGAGCTCAAGCGCGACGCCGACAAGAAGGACGCCGAGATCGCGGCGCTCGCGCAGAGCGACGTCGCCAAGTTCATCGCCGGGCAGACGCCGAAGAAGGTGATCGTCGTCCCCAACCGGATCGTCAATGTGGTGCTCTAGGGAAGTGAGGGCGCGGCGCATGCTTCGCACGGTCGCGCTTCTCTTCTCTCTTCTTTTCCTTTCGGCCTGCGGCTTCGAGCCGATGTATGGCGTGCCGCGCGGCGCGCCGAATGCAGCGGTGCAGGGCATGGCCGAGACGCGGATCGCGCTGATCGCCGACCGCGCCGGGCAGGAGCTGCGCAACAACCTGCTCGACCGGATGACGCCGCTCGGCCAGCCGGCGAAGCCGCGCTACGAGCTGCAGGTGAGCCTGGGCGAGCGTCTCGACCGTCTCGGCATCGCCCGCGACGACACCACGACCTACGGCCGGCTCACGATCAACGCCAGATTCACTCTGCGCGAGATCGAGAGCGGTCGTGTCGTGCACAGCGGCCAGAGCCGCTGGTCCAACGGCTTCACGATGGTGAGTTCGCACTTCGCCAATCTGACGTCCGAGCAGGCGGCACGCACGCGCGGACTGCAGGAAGTCGGCGAGGACATCCGCCAGCAGCTCGGCCTCTATTTCATGAGGTCGCCCGCGTGAAGGTCGCCGACCGTTCGGTCGACGGTTTTCTCAAGCGTCCAGACGCCAAGGTCCGCGCGGTTCTCTTCTACGGCGCCGACCACGGGCTGATGCGCGAGCGCGCGACGCAGCTTGCCAGGACCGTCGTCGCCGATCTCTCCGATCCGTTCCGCGTCGTCGAGCTCAACGCGAAGACCGTCCGCGAGGATCCGGCGCGCCTTGCCGATGAAGCCGCGGCGATCGCGTTCACCGGCGGCCGCAAGATCGTCTGGATCAAGGATGCCGGAGACGGCGTCGCGGACGCGACTCGCGCGCTGCTCGAGCAACCGGGATGGGATGCGCTGGTGATCGTCGAGGGGCCGGAGCTCGCGAGCCGATCGAAGCTCGTCGAACTCTTCGGCGACGACGATGGTGCGGCGGCGATCGCATGCTATCCGGACCGCGAGGCGGCGATCGAGCGCGTCGTCGACGAGACGCTGGCGAAGCACGGGCTCGACATTCAGCCGGATGCGCTCGCGTTTCTGTCGGAGCACCTCGGCGGGGATCGCGCGGTCACGCGCGCCGAGGCCGAGAAGCTCGCTCTCTATTGCGCCGGCCAGAAGACGGTGACCAAGGCCGACGCGATGGCCGCGGTCGGTGATTCGGCCGCGGTCGGGTTCGACGATGCGATCGCCGGCGCCTTCGAGGGCGACCTGGTGCGGATGTCGCGCGCGCTCGGACGGCTGCAAGGCGAGGGTGTGGCCCCCGTCGCCGTCCTGATCACGGCGCAGAAGCACGCGCAGCGGCTCCAGGTGGTCGTCTCGGCTGTCGCTGCCGGCGGCCAGCCGGCCTCGGTGATTCGCTCGCTCCGGCCGCCGATCTATTTCGAGGCGGCGACGAGCATGGAGCGGCAGGCGAGGCGTTGGGGGCCCGGACATGTCGCGCGGGCGATCGCGCTCCTGACCGAAGCCGATCTGCGGTGCCGGACAACCGGATCCCCGGCCCAGGCCATCCTCGGCCAGGCTCTTCTGGCGATAAGCGGCCTCGTCAGAAGGCCGTAGAAGCGCTCAGACCCTGTTTGGAGGGGTCGGGGGCACCGATTTTATCCCCAGGCAAGGCGGCTTTTGGAGGCCGGATAGGAGGCAAAGCCGGCTTTTGCTTTGATTTTATTGGGCTTTCGCTTGGACCGTCGTTATATCAATTCGGTAATTAGTTAAATCAATGGACTAGTCGGTTAATTTTGCAGCAGCGATCAACTTCCCGGGCTATTCCCATGAGTGATCCGGGACAGTAAACCATCCAGCTGATCGAGGCTGTTGTAGTAGACGGTGAGGGCTCCCTTCGACCCGTCGAACGTGACCTTGACCCGCATGCCGAGCAGGGTTTCGAGATCGTGCTGCAAGGCCGCGGTATTAGGATCCGTTTTCTCCGGTTCGGCGGCGGTAGAACCGCCGCTCCTCTCGGTAGTGACGAGTCGTTCCACCTGTCGGACGGTAAGCCCCTTGTCGACGATCTTCTTGGCGAGCTCCTCCGAGTCATCCCTGCCAACCAGGGCGCGGGCATGCCCGGCGCTGAGCTGGCCGGCCTCGACCAGCTTTCGGACCCCTTCGGGCAGGGTCAGGAGCCGCATCAGGTTGGCGACATGGCTCCGGCTCTTGCCGACGACCTTCGCCAGATCCTCCTGCGTATGCCCGAATTCGTCGATCAGCCGGCGGTAGCCCTCCGCCTCTTCGACGGCGTTCAGATCCTGCCGCTGGATGTTCTCGACGAGGGCGACCTCAAGCGCGTCGCGGTCCGGTAGGTCCTTAATGACGATCGGTACTTCGTGCAGCTGGGCGAGCTGGGCTGCCCGCCAGCGGCGTTCGCCGGCGATGATTTCGTACGCGTTCGAGGATTCCGGATGCCGTCGTACCAAGATCGGTTGGAGTATGCCCTGCGCCTTGATGGAGTCGACCAGAGCGGACAGTGCTTCCTCGTCGAAGTGCTTCCTGGGCTGGAAGCGCCCCGGGTAGATCTGGTCGATCGGGACGCTCTTGGCCGACCGGGCCTTGTCGAGCTCGGCATAGTCCTGGCCTTCGTCGCCGAAGAGCTGGCCCAGCCCTCGGCCGAGACCCCGTCGCTTGCCGTGGCCTTCCTGCTCCTCGACCATCACGCCGCGATCCGCTCGCGCTTCATGACCTCGCCGGCCAGGTGCAGATAGGCCTGCGAGCCGGGGCACTTCATGTCATAGACCAACACCGGCTTGCCATGCGACGGGGCCTCCGAGACCCGGACGTTGCGCGGGATCACCGTCTCGTAGACCTTCTCGCCGAGATGGCCGCGGACGTCGGCAGCAACCATGTCCGACAGGTTGTTGCGTTTGTCGTACATGGTCAACACAACGCCTTGGATCTCGAGCCGCGGATTGAGCGCCCGCTTGATCCTCTCGATCGTCTTCATCAGGTGGCTCAGGCCCTCAAGCGCGTAGAATTCGCACTGGAGCGGGACCAGCACCGCGTCGGCCGCGACCAGGGCGTTCAGCGTCAGCAGGCCTAGGGAGGGCGGGCAGTCGATCAGGACGTAGTCCACGCCATGGGTGTCGTGCAGCACGTCCGCGAGCTTGAACTCGCGCCGGCCTTGCTCGACCAGCTCAATTTCGGCGCCCGAGAGATCAACCGACGCAGGGACGATCGAGAGCCGGGGGATGACGGTAGGCTGGACCGCCTTCATGACCGGCAGGCCTTCGCACAGCACCGCATAGGTATCGCGCTCGCGGGCGGTGCGGGCAATACCGAGCCCGGTTGAGGCATTCCCTTGCGGATCGAGGTCGACGATCAGGACCTTTTTATCGCATGCCGCAAGTGCGGTCGCGAGGTTGATCGTGGTAGTCGTCTTCCCTACCCCGCCTTTCTGGTTCGCGACGGCAATGATGCGCGGCCGATCGGACGTACCCATCGGCAATTCGATCATCTCGGTCATTTTTTGCGCTCCACCCTGGTCAGCCTGAGGATTACGCTCGTAGGACTAGTCCGACTCGGCAGGCGTGACACGGTCATATTCCACCCTTTGAGCGCCTCCGTCAATTCCTGATCGACGGTTTCGCCCTTGGGGAAGAGGATTACCGTCTCCGGGGTGAGGAACTCCTCAGCCATATCGAGGAGCTTCGGGAGGCTTGCCAGGGCACGGGCGGTCAGACTGGAGGCTTTCCAGGGGGTCAGGTGGTCGATCCGGTCCTCATGGATCGTCATACCAAGACCCAACTGGCGGTCGAGTTCGCGAAGAAAGGCACACTTCCGGCTGTCCGACTCGACCAGGTGGACATCCCGGGCGCCGAGGAGGGCCAGGACGGCCCCCGGGAAGCCGGCGCCACTGCCGAAATCGATCAGCCCCGGCCTCTCGGACAGGTGCGGATAGAGCTGGGCCGAGTCGAGGAAGTGTCTTTCCCAGATATCGGCAGCCGTGGACTTGCCGATCAAGTTCACGGCCCGCTGCCATTTGGTCAGGAGAGCGGCGTAAAGTCGGAACCGGTCGAGTGTTTCACGTGAAACACTGGTCGCAGCGCCGAATTCCTCCGGGGTCATGCCTTTGCGTGGCGCAGAAGCGCCACGATCGCGGCCGGCGTGACCCCCGAAAGCCGTGACGCGGCCCCGATCGTCCCCGGACGGACGGTTTTGAGGATGGTGCGAACCTCATTCGAGAGGCCGCCGACCGAATCCACGTCGAGATTCTCCGGCAGGACCAGGGATTCGTCGCGACGGAAAGCTTCGATATCGCTCTCCTGGCGCTGCAGATACCCGGCATAGCGGCCGTCGATCTCTAGCTGGGCCTGGATCGGCGGAGCGATGGCCTCGATTTCCGGCCAAATGGCCGCCAAACGGCCCAGCGTGACCTGGGGAAAGGACAGAAGGGCGAAGGCAGAGCGAACCTGGCCGTCCTGGGTCACCGCGATTCCCTGCTTCGCCAAGGCGTTCGGGCTTGCGGTGAGCCCGTCGAGCAGAGCCCGCCCCTCGGCAAGGGCCGCGGACCTCGCGGCGAATGCTTTCTGGCGGATGGACCCGACGCAGCCGACCGCCGATCCCCGCTCGGTGAGGCGAAGATCGGCGTTGTCGGCCCGGAGGCTCAGCCGATACTCGGCCCTGGACGTGAACATCCGATAGGGCTCCGTGACGCCGCGCCCGACCAGGTCGTCGACCATGACGCCGATATAGGCCTCGGCCCGGTCCAGAATGAGCCGGCTCAGCCCGCCACCGGCACGGAGCGCGGCATTGATCCCAGCCAGCAATCCCTGACCCGCCGCCTCCTCGTACCCGGTCGTCCCGTTGATCTGGCCCGCCAGGAAAAGCCCTGAAATCCTTCGTGTTTCCAGGGTAGGGCGGAGTTCGCGGGGGTCGACGTGATCGTATTCGATGGCGTAGCCGGCCTGGAGGATCCGGGCCTTCTCGAGCCCCGGAATGGTCCGGACGAGCTCGGCCTGGACGTCTTCCGGCAGCGAGGTCGATATCCCGTTCGGATAGACCGTCGGATCGTCCAGCCCCTCGGGTTCGAGGAAGATCTGGTGGCGCTCGCGGTTGCCGAAGCGGACCACCTTGTCCTCGATCGAGGGGCAATAGCGGGGTCCGACGCTTTCGATCTGGCCCGAATACATCGGCGCCCGGCTCAGGTTCGCCCGGATCAGCGCATGGGTCGCCGGGGTTGTCGAGGTGATGTGGCAGGGGATCTGGGGGGTCTCGATCCGCCCGGTCAGGGTCGAGAAGGGCTCAGGCGGGTCGTCTCCGTGCTGAACCTCGAGCGCCGCCCAGTCGATGGTCCGGCCGTCGAGGCGAGGCGGGGTTCCGGTCTTGAGCCGCCCGAGCGAGAAACCAAGGCGAGCCAGGGCCGCCGAGAGGCCGATCGACGGGGGCTCACCGATCCGGCCGGCAGATTGCTGGGATTCGCCACGATGGATCAGGCCGCGGAGGAAGGTCCCGGTCGTCACCACGACCGCCCCGGCCCGGATCTCCCGTCCGTCGCCGAGACGCACAGCGATGACCCGGTCGTGGTCCGAAATCAGGTCCTCGACCGACCCCTCGACGATCTGGAGGTTGTCCTGCTCGGCGAGCAGGGCCTGGACCGCCTCCCGGTAGAGACGCCGATCCGCCTGGGCGCGAGGCCCCCGGACGGCCGGCCCCTTGCTCCGGTTGAGGACCCGAAACTGGATGCCGCCCCGGTCGGCCGCCCGGCCCATGATGCCGTCGAGGGCGTCAATCTCGCGGACTAGGTGACCCTTGCCCAGACCCCCGATCGCGGGGTTGCACGACATCGCGCCAATGGTGTCGCGACGGTGGGTTACCAGGGCCGACCGGGCCCCCATACGAGCCGCAGCCGCCGCCGCTTCGGTCCCCGCGTGACCGCCGCCAATGACCACGACATCGAAATGCATGGGGCCCATTTTACGCGCCGGATGTTTCACGTGGAACAGCCGCCTCACTTGCCGATGCAGAAAGTCCGGAACAAAGCGTCGAGGACGTCCTCGACGTCGATGCGGCCGATGATGCGCCCAAGTGATTGAGATGCAAGACGTAATTGCTCCGCCCGGAGCTCTGCCTCACCCTCGATTAAAGCTCGATCTATCGATTCGATACAGGCCGCCAGACCCTCCCGATGTCGAGCTCGTGTCACTGCCGGGTCGTCGGAACCGCCGGCCAGACGACCTGCCAGGAGCTCCAGCTCAGCCACGAGGCGGTCCATTCCCTCACCAGACTTTACCGAAACAGGAAGGACGGGGCGCCCGTCAAGGAAGGGGGGCGTCGGGGCCAGGTCCACCTTGTTCCCGACCACCAGGAGGACCGGGTCGACCCCGGTAGTCGCCGACCGTACCTCCGGACCATAGAGACCGGTCCAGTCATCCGCCGCCCCGACCAGGATCCGGATGTCGGCCCCCTCGGCCCACGCAGTCGCCCGCCGGACCCCCTCCGCCTCGATCACGTCGGCCGCCTCGCGGAGGCCGGCGGTATCTGCAACCACCGCGGGAATACCACCCAGATCCAGATGGACCTCGATCACGTCCCTTGTGGTCCCGGCAATGGCCGAGACGATCGCCGCCTCCCGCCGGGCAAGGGCGTTCAGCAAACTCGACTTGCCGGCGTTCGGGGGACCGATAATCGCGACCCGAACCCCCTCCCGGAGACGCTCCCCCGACCCCTGGCGACCCAAAAAAGCCGATATATCGTCTCGCAATAACAACAGGTCGGAGCGCACCTGCGCCTCGACCCCATCGGGTAGCTCCTGGTCGGAGAAGTCGAGCGTGGCCTCGATGACCGCCATCGCCGCGATCAACCGGGTCCGCCAGTCCTCGACCAGCTCCCCGAAGCCGCCCTCAAGCTGGCGCAGGGCCTGCTTTCGCTGTGCCGAGGTCTCGGCATCGGTCAGGTCGGCGATCGCCTCGGCCTGGGTGAGGTCGAGCTTCCGGTTGTGAAAGGCGCGGAGGGTGAATTCTCCGGGCTCGGCGCCGCGCAGGCCGAGCCGGCTCAGGCATTCGACCGCCGCGGCGACCGTCGCCCGCCCGCCATGGAGCTGGAACTCGGCTCCATCCTCGCCCGTATAGCTGAAGGGAGCGGGAAACCAGAGCAGCAGGCCCCGGTCGATCACCTCGGCCGGACGTTCGCCGTCGGCCGGCGCACCAAATTCGGTAACGGTGGCGACCCGGGGCGGCGGCAGCCGGCCGGCGATCGCCCGGACCGCCTCGCGCACACCGGCGCCCGACAGCCGAATCACTGCCAGCGCCGAACGGCCGGGCGGTGTCGCCAGGGCATAGATGCCTGGCTGCTGGGGGAAGGCCTTTCCCTTATGATCGCCGCTACCCACCGGGAAGAGTCCTTGAACCGCCTCGACCAAGCGACCAGTCCCTACCTGCTACAGCACAAGGACAACCCCGTCCATTGGACGACCTGGGGGCCCGACGCCTTTGCGGAGGCGAAGCGCCGCGGGGTACCGGTGCTGCTCTCGGTCGGATACGCCGCCTGTCACTGGTGCCACGTGATGGCGCATGAGAGTTTCGAGGATCCCGCGACCGCCGCGGTGATGAACGAGCTCTTCGTGAACATCAAGGTCGACCGCGAAGAGCGGCCCGACGTCGACACGATCTACCAGTCGGCGCTGGCGCTGCTCGGCGAGTCCGGCGGCTGGCCGCTGACGATGTTCCTCACGCCCGACGGCGAGCCGTTCTGGGGCGGGACGTACTTCCCGCCATCGGCGCGCTACGGCCGCCCGGGATTCATCGACGTGCTGAAGAGCGTGCACGGCACCTTCCTTCGCCAGCCCGACACGGTGGCGAAGAACGTCGGCGCGTTGAAGGACGCCCTCGGCAAGCTCTCGGCTTCGCGTGCCGGCGGCATGCCGAGCCTGGAGGACCTCGACAAGGTCGCCCGATCGCTCGCCCGCAACGTCGATCCGTTCTTCGGCGGCTTCGGCGGGGCGCCGAAGTTCCCGAACGTGCCGGGCTTCCTGACGCTGTGGCGCGCCTGGATCCGCACCGGGCTTCAACCCTTCCTCGAAGCGGTGACGGTGACGCTGAACCGCATGTGCCAGGGCGGCATCTACGATCATCTCGGCGGCGGCTTCGCCCGATACTCGGTCGACGAGGAGTGGCTGGTCCCGCATTTCGAGAAGATGCTCTACGACAATGCAGAGCTGATCGATCTCTTGACGCTTGCCTGGCAGGACATGAAGACGCCGCTCTACCAGCATCGCGTCGAGGAAACCATCGCCTGGCTGTTCAACGAGATGATCGTCGGCAACGGCGGCTTCGCCTCGTCGCTCGATGCCGACAGCGAGGGCGAGGAAGGGCGCTTCTACGTCTGGACCGAGAAGGAGATCGACCAGGTCCTGGGCGAGGCGAGCCCGTCGTTCAAACGGGCCTATGACGTGACGGCTCTCGGCAACTGGGAGCATTCGACGATCCTCAACCGCTCGCGCTCGCCGGACCTGCTGTCGCCGGACGAGGAGGGGCTTCTCGGCCGGGCGCGGGCGAAGCTGCTCGAGGTTCGCGCCGGCCGCGTCCGTCCGGGCTTCGACGACAAGACGCTCGCCGACTGGAACGGGCAGATGATCGCGGCACTCGCCAATGCCGCGCTCGCCTTCCAGCGTCCCGACTGGCTCGAGAAGGCGCGCGCCGCCTTCGCCTATGTCGAGCGCGTGCATGGAAGGGGCGACCGGCTTCTGCACAGCGCCCGCGACGGGAAGGCGCAGCATGCCGGCCTGCTCGACGACTACGCGCAGATGACGAGAGCCGCGCTGACGCTCTACGAAGCAAGCGGCGAGGGCGCCTATCTCGCCAAGGCCCGTGCGTGGTCGAAGGTGCTCGACGCGCATTTCTGGGATGCGCAGAACGCGGGATACTTCTTCACGCCCGATGACGGCGAAGCGCTGATCGTCCGCACGCGCAATGCCCATGACAATGCGACGCCGTCGGGCAACGGCACGCAGGCAGCGAACCTGGCGCGGCTCTGGTACCTGACCGGCGAGGCCTCGTATCGCGACCGCGCCGAGGCGGTGATCGGCGCCTTCTCCGGCGACGTCAGCCGGAGCGCGATGGCGTTCTCCACCTTGCTCAACGCGGCCGAGCTTCTGCTCGCCGGCCAGCAGATCGTGATCGTCGGCGATCGTGCAGGCTCCGACACCAAGGCGCTGCTGGATGCGGTCGCCGCCCTGAGCCTGCCGAACCGCGTGCTGCAGGTGATCGCCCCCGGCGACGCGTTGCCGGCGGCACATCCCGCGCATGGCAAGGGCCAGGTCGACGGCAAGGCGACGATCTATGTCTGCGAGGGCACGACCTGCTCGCTCCCCGTAACCGAGGCGGCTCAGGTGCCGCCGCTGCTGCTTCCGCGCTGACGATGCCCCGCCTCACCGTGGATAGCCCGCTCGGGGCGCTGCTGGTGACGGAGGAGGATGGCGCGATCACGGAGATCACCTGGCTCGGCGATGGCGAGGGCGGCACCGACGAGACCGAGGTGCTCATCGAGGCGCGCCGCCAGCTCGACGAATACTTCGCCGGCGACCGCTCGGTGTTCGACCTGCCTCTCGCTCCGAACGGGACGGAATTCGAGAAGAAGGTCTGGGACCAGCTTCTCGCGATCCCCTATGGCGAGGTGAAGCAGTATGGCGACGTCGCGCGCGCGATCGGCGGCATCGCGCGTGCCGTCGGCGGCGCCTGCGGCTCGAACCCGATCCCGATCGTGATCCCCTGCCACCGGGTGGTCGGCCAGGGCGGCCTCACCGGCTTCTCCGGCGGCCTCGGCGTCGACACCAAGAAGGCGCTGCTGGACCTGGAGCGCGGGCAGAAGAGTCTCTTCTAGGCCGATCCCGCCGCCATCCCGGCTTCCCGCTGGTAGTAGAGAAGGTCGAGCTCCAGATCCCGTTTCCCAAAACTCGTCAAGATCGCGTGCGCCTGGCCGCGGTGGTGGGTCTGGTGGTTGAAGAAATGCGCGAGGGCCGGGGCGAGGGCCTGCTCGACCGCTTCCTTGTTACCGGTCACGCGGCGATAACGGATGGTTCCGGCGAGCCTCTCCTCATCGAGGCTGCTCACCCACGCGACGATGCGCCGGTCCTCGGCCTCGCGCGCCGCACGAAGCGAGGCGAGATCCTCGAACAGGATCAGGTCCAGCCTCGCCGGCGGCGTGCCCTCGCCGGTGAAGCGATGCATCCACACGCGGTCGCCGACCAGCAGGTGGTTCAGCGTCCCGTGCATGGACTTGAAGAAGGCGCCGCGGTCCTGCCGGTACTGGCCTTCGCTGAGCGTCGCCGCGGCCTCGTAGAGGCGGCGATTGGCCCAGGCGTTGTATCCCGCGAACATATCGAAGTGGGACTTCATCATCGGGCGTCTCCTCCGACCTCCAGCGTCGCATAGAACTCTTCCGGCGCGTCGATCTCCTTGAGCCTGCCCTTCTCGATCAGCAGGAATCGCGTGCCGATCGCGCGAACGAAGCTGCGGTCGTGCGAGACGACCAGGCAGGTCGCCTCATGCGTCAGGATCTCGGACTCGAGCGCTTCCTGGCCGGGGATGTCGACATGCGTGGTCGGCTCGTCCATCAGGTAGAAGTTGGGCTCGGCGAGCCTGAGCGCGAGCAGTCCCAGCCGCGCCTTCTGCCCGGGCGAGAACTGCCGGATCTTCCGGTCCTGGCGGTCGACCGGGAATCCGGCGGCGGCGAGCAGGCTTTTGCTCCGCTGATCCCCTAAGCGGAACGTGCCGGCGATGAAGCCGAACGGCGTCTCTTCCGCCGGAAGCTGCGACATGTGCTGGTCGACGTAAGCCAGCACGACCGAGGGGCTGACGCGGAAGCCCGGCGTCCCGCTCTCGCCGGCGCGGAGCGCGCGATGGATCAATCCCACGAACTGCGACTTGCCGACGCCGTTTCGGCCGAGCAGCACGATCCGGTCGGCCTGCTTGATGTCGAGGCGGCCGGTCCGGAACAGCTTCGTGCCGTCGGGTGCCGACACAGCCACGTCGTCGAGGCCGACCAGCACCTTCGCATGCGTGCCCCGGTTCGCCAGCCTGATCTCGCCGGCCGAGCGCTCGACGTGAAGCGACTTCAGGTTCTGCTCGATCTTCTCGGCGCGGTCCTTCAGCTGCATCGACTTCTTCTGCAAGAGGTCGCTCTTGCTGTTGATGCCGATGTTCTTGAGCTCGGCGGCATTGCGGCGAAGACGGTCGGCTTCGCGCAGCTCCTTTTCCTGGCGCGCCTCCTCGGCCGCGTCCTCCTCCTGCAGGAGGTGGCGCGCCTGCGTGAACGGATGCGCGAAGCTGCGCGAGACATCGGGCCTGAGGAACAGCGTCCTCGTCGTCACCGCGTCCAGGAACTGGCGGTCGTGGCTGGCGATCACCATCGGCACGCGGCCGGTGGAGGCAATCCAGCGCTCGAGCAGCTGGATCTTGGCGAGGTCGAGATGATTGGTCGGCTCGTCCAGCAGCAGCGCGTCGGGCTGGGCGATCCAGGCCCGTGCGATCAGGGCAAGGCGCTGCCAGCCGCCGCTCAAAGCCTTCACCGGGCGGTCGCGCAGGGTCTCCGGCGTCTCGAACTCGTCGAGCACGACGCCGACCCGCCATTCCTCGGTGTCGCGCTCGGCCGGCGGCAACGCGCGCCGCAGCGCCTCGGCGAGGCTCAGATCGAGAAGGTTGGCCGGCATGTCCTGCTCGACCATGCCGACTTTGAGCCCGCGCGAGCGAACGATCTCGCCCGCGCTCGGCTCGGCCAAGCCGGCGAGGCATTTGAGGAGCGTGGTCTTGCCGGCGCCGTTGGCGGCGACGAGGCCGAGGCGGTCGGCCTCGCCGATCACCAGGCTGAGCCTGGTGAAGAGAGGGACGGAAGCGATGACGGAAACGTCGCGGAGACTGATCGAGCCCATGGTCTTCTCATATGGATGACGGCGAAAGACGGAGGGCAGCGGCTTAAGCCGGCGCCCGGTGTCGTTCGGGGCAGATCAGGTCGGAATGTAAGCGGGAAGCTTAGGCCCGGCTGCTCGGCCCCACGACGGCGATGCATCGTGGGGCGGGTACGGGACCGCGAGAGCGATGATGATCAGGCCGTACCATGCATCCCTCCTCGCGTTGCGGCGTGAACGTCCAGGCGGAATTTAGCGGGGCCGGGACGGAGGGTCCAGAGGCCGGCTAGCGCGTTGCGCGTGCTTCGCGTTAGGCTCCTTGCGCCCCACCCAATCAAGACGACGGAGTTCCTGAGATGCCCGACGTGAAGATCGCCGCCCGCGACGGCGGCTCGTTCCAGGCCTACGTCTCGAAGCCGGCGTCCGGCGTCGGCCCCGGCGTCCTGGTGATCCAGGAGATCTTCGGCGTCAACAAGGTGATGCGCGACATCTGCGACGCCTACGCGGCGCAAGGCTATGTCGCGATGTGCCCGGACCTGTTCTGGCGCCAGGAGCCCGGCATCCAGATCACCGACAGGACCGATGCCGAGTGGCAGAAGGCGTTCTCCCTCTACAAGGGCTTCGACGAGGCCAAGGGCGTCGAGGACCTGATCGCGAGCCT
>JAEULB010000221.1 GCA_016792585.1 Rhodospirillaceae bacterium | reverse complement strand
GTCTTGTCGGCCTTGACGCGGACCTTGACGTTGAAGTCGACGACCCGCTTGACCGCGACCAGCACTTTCATAGGTGCCCATCGGCATAATTTGAGGGAGGGGTGGGCTGGTGTAGACGCCATGCTGCACCGCGTCAAGCGGCCGGGCGTTAACCATTCCGACGGCTCTCAGCGCAGGATCGCGGCCACCGAGCCGGCGAGCAGGACGCCCATCGCCACGTTGAAGATCCGGCCGCGCCGCTCGTCCTGGAGGAGGCGTTGGGCGGTGGCGCCAAAGGCGAGCCAGACCAGGTTCGACGGAAAGGCGGCGGAGACGAAGACCAGGGCGAATAGAAGCGCCTGGACGACGGCAGCGCCGCTGTCCGTCTGCAGATATGTGGCGACCGCGCCGGTCGAGACCATCCACGCCTTCGGGTTCACCCATTGCAGCGCGGCCGCGCCGAAGAAGCCGGTCGGCTTGCCCGAGGCCGCACCGCCGCCGGCCGGCGCGGTCGCGATCTTCCAGGCGAGCCACAGAAGGAACGCCGCTCCCAGAAACCGGATCGCCGTCATCACGTCGGGATGGCCGATCAGCACCGAACCAAGGCCGAGTGCTGCCAGGAACATCATCGCCCCCATGCCGGACGAGACGCCGAAGGCACAGGGAAGGCCGCGCCAGAATCCGGCCTGGGCACCTGTCGCGGTCAGCAGCACGTTGCTCGGTCCCGGCGTGATTGCCGCGACGAAGGCGAAGAGGAAGAAGGCGGCGGCCTGCTCGAGCGTCATCGGACGCTCATCAGGTCACGCCGGCGAGGGGAGGTCTTGAACTTTGGTGCTCAGCGGTTCTGTCCCGGGACCCAGAGCACATCCTTGGCACCGCCATCGTTCTCGGCTCGCGCCAGCACGAACAGGTGATCGGAGAGGCGGTTCGCATAACGGATCGCGATCGCCGACACGTCTTCCTTCTCGGCCAGCCGCGTGATCGCGCGCTCGGCGCGGCGCACGATCGTACGCGCCAGGTGAAGGGCGGCGGACGACGGAGTGCCGCCTGGCAGCACGAAGGACTCGAGCGGCTTCAGCCTGGCATTCATCGCGTCGATCTCCTGTTCGAGACGCGCGACCTGCGCTTCGACGACGCGCAGTCCATCCGTCCCGGGACGACAGAGATCGGCGCCGAGGTCGAAAAGATCGTTCTGGATGCGCATGAGCATCGCATCCGCCCCCTTCGACGCCTGGAGGCGCGCCAGCCCGATCGCGGCATTGGCCTCGTCGACGGTACCGTAGGCCTCGACTCGGAGCGCGTGCTTCGGCACGCGCTTGCCGCCGCCGAGCGAGGTCCGGCCCTTGTCGCCGCCCTTCGTGTAGATCCGGGTGAGCCGGACCATCTAGCTTCGGGTCAGCAGCATCAGCAGCGCGAAAAGACCGATCGCGACCGCCTGCAGCAGCACACGATAGCGCATGAACTTGTTCGAGCGCTGGGCCGAGCCCTCGCCGCCGCGGGCCATGGTGACGACGCCGAACAGCAGCGCCCCCAGGGTCGCGACCATCGCGATGGCGATCAGGATGACGAAGAAAGTGTTCATGAATGAAATCTAGTCATTCGGGCGCCCGATCACCACCCGGACATCGGGTCTTTCGGCCGCGACATCCTGAAGCGTCGTGAGGAGGCGGTCGGCGGCGATCCCGAGCCTCCGGCGATGGCGGGAGAATTCCGGCCATGAGATCTCGATCGGCCCCGCGACGTTCCGGGTCAGCGCATCCCAGAGCGCGTCGAGGTTCGCGCCGAAATGGCTCGGGAGTTCGAGCTGGCGCGCGAGATCCATGTAGATCGCCTCGACGCCGGCATAGGGACCGGCCAGCACGCAGCGCTTCACTTCGGCACCTCGCGGAAGCTCTTGTAGTGGTCGAGCGTCACCCAGCGATGGCCGTCCGAGCTCCACACCAGCCGCCTCGCCCCGCGCGAGCCGCCGGCGTAGTCGAGGTCGGCCTCGAAGAAGCGGCGGCCCGCGGCCAAGGGCAACAGGCCCTCGCGGTTGCCGAAACGGTCGCCGCCGATGCTCTTGCCCGGTGCCACCTTCCGGAGATCCATGCCCGGCCGCCAGCCGAGGCGCTCGGCCTGGTCCTTGGTGACGTAGCGCTGCGGCAGACGGCGGTCGCGGTCGAGGGTCTCGATCGTTTCGACGAACCCCGCGACGTCCCGAAGCCCGAGGCTACGGGCGAACTGCTCGAGGCTCTCGCCCCGGGCCCAGGCCTGGGTCCCGGCGAGCAGTAAGAAAACGAGGGCCGTCAGGTTGATGGCGAGACGGCGCGCCAGTAGCTTCGCGCGATCCATGGCTGTCGGCCGATCCTACACCATCCCCTGCCCCTCCGCGTTCCGCGACCGGGTGGCGAACCTGGCGCAGCGCCAGGGCGTCAGCGTCGCCGACCTGGTGCGCGCGGTGCAGCTGCTGGTGCCGCCGGCAACTCTCGCCCAGGTCGTCGATCCGGGCGAGCCGTCCGGCGCCGACCGCGAAAGCGTCCAGCTCAAGACCGGCCCGTCGAAGGACCGGCGCATGCGCCGGAAGCCCCGCCTGCAGGTGCGCCTTGCCGGCGAGCACACGGTTCCCGACCTCCGGCGCGCGCTCAAGCTGGCGCTCGATCTCGCCGAGGGCGGCACCTCGCTCAGGCTCGAGGCAGCCGGTGCGGTCGACAGGGAGGCGCTCCACCGCGAGGAGGTGGAGCGCCTCAGGCTCACGGTCCAGGCGCTCTCCTTCGAGCCGTTGACGGCCGACATCCGGACGCGCTCGGAAGCGCTTTACGTGCTCGGGTTCCCGACCTGGTCGACGCCGGACCAGCGCCAGCTCCGCGCCCGCTACCGCGCGCTCGCCACCATCTTCCATCCGGACAGCCCGACCGGCGACACCCAGCGCATGGCGCAGCTCAACGCCGCCATCGCCTTCCTGACCCGGGCCTGAAGGGTCTAGGCTGGCGCCGATGGAAACCATTCGAACCGATGTCGTGGTCGTCGGCGGCGGGCTGGTCGGGCTTTCGCTCGGCCACGCGCTCGCCAGCGCCGGCATCGAGGTCGCGGTGGTCGACCGCGAGGAGCCGGCGATCGCCGCCAACGACGCCTATGACGGCCGCGCCTTCGCGATCTCGTATGGCTCGCGGCGCATCCTGGAAGGCCTCGGGCTCTGGCAGGAGATGGCGCCCGACGCCGCGCCGATCCTCGACATCCGCGTCACCGACGGACCGTCGCTGCTGTTCCTCCACTACGACCATCGCGAGGTCGGCGACGAGCCGCTCGGCCACATCGTCGAGTCGCGATTCGTCCGCCGCGCGTTGCTGGGCGGCCTCGCCCGGCGCCCGCGCCTCAAGCTGATCGCACCGGAGTCGGTCGTGCGGCTGGAGCGCGGCAAGAGCGGCGTCACCGCCCATCTCTCCAAGGGCCGGCGGATCGAGGCCAGGCTTGCGATTGCCGCCGACGGACGCGGCTCGCCGATCCGTCGCGCGGCCGGCATCGGCGCGATCGAATGGGGGTACCAGCAGACCGCGATCGTCTGCACCGTCGCACTCTCGCGCCCGCACGACGGCGTCGCGCATGAGCGCTTCCTTCCGGTCGGCCCCTTCGCGCTGCTGCCGCTGCCGGGCGACTTCTCCTCGGTGGTGTGGACCGAGCGCAACGAGGTCGCGCCGGCGATGATGGCGCTCGACGACGCCGCCTTCTCGGAAGCGATGACGCGCCGCTTCGGCGACGCGCTGGGACCGCTCCGTGTCTTCGGCCGCCGCTGGTCGTATCCGCTCGGTCTCCTGATCGCCGAACGCTTCACCTCGGATCGCCTGACCCTGGTCGGCGATGCGGCGCATTCGATCCATCCGCTCGCCGGCCAAGGCCTCAACCTCGCGATCCGGGACGTCGCGGCGCTGGCCGAGGTCGTGGTCGACGCACACCGCCTCGGCCTCGACATCGGCGCGGCGGACGTGCTCGACCGCTACGCCTCGTGGCGACGGCTCGACACGCTGGCGCTGCTCGCCGTGACCGACGGGCTCAACCGGCTCTTCTCGAACGACGTGGGGCCGCTCCGCCTCGTCCGCGACCTCGGCCTCGCCGCGGTCGACCGCATGCCGGGGCTCAAGCGCCTGTTCATGCGCCACGCGATGGGAACGGTCGGCGACCTGCCCAGGCTCGCTCGCGGCGAGGCGCTCTAGCGTGTTCTAAGCGGTGCCGCTCGGGCGCTGCAGATCCGACACAACCGCAAGCAGCCGGCGCCGGCCGGAGAGCTCCACTGTGCGGCCGAGACGCTCGAGGGCCGGCGCCGCCGGATCAAGGCATTGCTCCGCCAGCTCGCGCAAGCGTCCGCCGATCTTCAAGAGCCGCCGCGCTTCCTCGCTGTCGGAGGAGACGGCGCGGCCACCCGCGTCGCGTGATGTCAGCAGCGTGTCCAGAGCGGCCGAGATGCCGCCGTACTGCTTGCCCCTTGCCGCCGGCTCGGTCACGCCGACCGGCGCGCCCCCGATCGTGATCAATCGGAGATGCGGCGCGCGCATCGGACCGGCCGCCTTTGGCAGTTCTTTTCGGTTCATCAGATCCCCCAACCTCTGCCTCCAAGCCTCTGCGGTCGGGATTCCGGAATCCTGGAAAAATGTTCCTGCAGACGTCCGAATCAAATGGAGAGATACAATATATAGGTGTATACTAGCATTACATAACAACATGTGGGGATGTGTTATGGCCTTGCCACGATTCGCGAATCCGGCTCCGAAGCCGCAACTGACGACCCGCCTGCCGGACTGGTTCGAGGCGATTTACGATCCGGACGGCGTCATCGCCCGCAATGTCCTTCGCCTCGATCAGCTCGCCGCCAAGCGCGGCATCCGCTTTTATCCGCAGAGTGACTTTCGGGTCCTCAAGGCGATCGTCGAGGAGCGGCGTCATCTCGGCACCGTGCTGATGCCGTTCGTCGACCACAACTGCTGCACCCTCAACGACGACAACGCCTTCTGGCTGCTCGGCATCGACGGCGACGGCAACGTCGCCTCGACCCATACGGGCCGCTACTTCGATTTCACCGGCTCGAGCCTCGCCGCCGAGATGGCGAGCATGCGCATGTTCTACGACGAGCCGGCACGCTTCGTGACGCCGGAGTGCTTCGCTCATACACCGCGTGAAGCGACCGAGGTGATCACCGGCACGGCGTTCCACTCGGGCACCATGTGGGTGCGCCCCGACATGCGCGGACCGGACGAGAACGGGATCGTGATGTCGGCGGTGATGGGCAAGCTCGCGCGGCTGCTGGGCCTGGCGAAGTGGTGGCCGAAGCACCTCTTCACTTTCTCTTCATACGTCCTCTACAACCACGGCGTCGTCACCAAATTCGGGTACGCGCACGAGGCTTTCCCGGTGACCTGGCATCTCCACTACGGACCGGCACCGGACTGCGGGATGTTCTGGATGACGCGGGAGGAGTTGCTCGGCTGGGCAGCCGACGACTTCAAGCAGCTTGCTGTTGCTTGACGTCGACGGCGCAGAAGATGAACAGCTTCCCGCCCAATCCCTTGAACGGGATCAGGATGCGCCGATAGGTCGATTCCAGCGGCGGGGCGTTGCGCCGGAGGACGAGGGCTCGGACGTCCTCGACCACCGGCTCGCCCGCCGCCTCGGCGCGTTCGTAGCCGAGATAGCACCAGCTGGCGTATTCGCGGTCGACGCCGTTGCGGAGGTCCGACCCGATGATGTTGCGGCGGTCTTCGTCGTTATAGAGGCGAAGCGCGCGCGCCAGATGGCCGATGCCCCAACCGGTCCGCGTCCCGACCCTGCCGGCATCAATGCTCTGGGCGATGCTGGTCGAGTTGGTCGGATCGGACTCGGCATAGCGGATCATCGCACTCAGATCATCGCTCTGCTGCAGGTCGCGCGTCTTGTAGAGCATGTCGATCAGGTTCGACTGCTTGTCTCGGAATAGCACCGAGAGCGGCTGACGAAGAGCGACGAACCGTTGCGTGCCGAACGCATCGAGCTCGGCAACCAGCGCGGCGATCCTCTCGGCGGCATCGAGGCCGGACGGCCTTTGCTCCTTTTCCCAGACCTGGCCGCGCCGGACGTGGAGCACGACCGCGAGCGTCGGCAGGCAGGTGAGCAAATCGTAAAGCGAGTCGAGAGCCTTGGCCTGGACCATGCGCGGCGCGAAGCGGACGTGAACGCGCCCGATCTCGTGCCGCACCTCGATCCAGCCGAGATTTCGCACGGCAAACTCCGCCATGTCGAAATCGGCCGTCGCGGTCGCACCGAGAAGGTCGCGGAACTCGTACGAGCGCGCGCCCCAGACGCGTCCGTTCTCGTCGTAGACGACATGGATCGGCAATCGTGGCCGCGCGCCCGCATCGGTCGACACGGCAGGAAGGACGATTGGAGGTTTCGGCGCGGACCGGGCCTCGATGCGGCTGCGGGCACTGTCGACCTCATGCGCCGGCGGGACTTCGATCTCGCCGTACCAGTAGCGCTTGCAGCGTCCGTAGGTGAGGCCGAGGAAGCGCGCGGACCGCGAGATGGCGGCCTTCACACTCTCGCCAGCGCGCGCAGGCTCCGCCGCGCGACGCACCAATTCGCGCATCTCATCGCGAAGCTGCCCGGAATCGATGTCCGGTCGACGCATGCACCACCCCTTTCAGGGCCGATGTTGCCAGCCGAGAATCAAGCCGGTCAACGGTTTACACGGCGGCGGCGATGCCCGGAGTCCGTCACGAACGCGCCGCCTGGCGGCAATCCGCTCGCACGCCTCAGCTTTCCGGATCGCCGGAAAAATTACTCGGCGTCGGCCGGATCGGCAGAACGAGTCCCGAACACCGGCCGCGACGGCAGGAGACCGCGCAAGACGATCCACCACGCCAGGGCGCCGAGCGCCAGCGCAGCGGCCGCGGCGGCGAAAACCGCATCGTATCCGGCGATGTCCTGAAGAAGGCCGCCGAGCGACGCCCCGAGGCCGCCACCGACGCCGATGGCCGCGAGCAGGATGCCGGTCACGCGTCCGAGGACGCCGCCCCGCCATCGCCTGGATGCCATGCTCATGACCAGAGGGCCACGCGACCCGAACGACGCGGCGAAGGTCAGCGCATAGACCGGCATCAGCCATGCCGCGGACGTCCACGTCATCGCCGCCAGCGCCAGAATCCCGGAAATCGTCAGTACGTAGCTGAGCGCGACCGCGGTCGGCACGCCGAGGCGATCGCCGAGCCAGCCGAAGACGATCATGCCGGCGCAGCCGGCGATGCCGCCGATACCGATCCAGGTCGCCGCCGCCAACGGCGTGTAGCCGACATCGACGAAATACGCGGCGAGCTGCGGCTGCACCATCAGCGATCCAACCGCGGTCAGCAGGTATGCCGCGAATATGCCCCACAGGATCGGGTCGCCGATGACCTCGGCGAGGCTCGCCGGATCCGACTCGCGACGAACGTGCTCCTCGCCGCTCAGTCCCGCCTCGAGCCGTCGCCACGGCAGCGCCAAGGCGATCACCGTGAGGACGCCGACCAGGACGGCGAAGACCTGGTAGGTCCCGCGCCATCCATAGACCTGGATCAGAAACTCGGCGAGCGGCGCGAAGACCAGGATCCCGAGGCCCGTCGCGCTGCCGATGACGCCGATCGCGGTACCCGTGCGCTCGGGGAACCAGCGCCGGATCATCGGCGTCTGGCCGGCCATGCCGAGAGAGGCGGAGGAGAGCCCGAACCCGAGCCCGAGCACGACAACGAGCTGCCAGACGGCGCTCGCCTCGGAGGCAAGGAAGCAGGCGGCGGCCAGGAGTCCGAGGCCACCGACATAGATGGTTCGCGGACCCAGCCGATCCGACATCAGGCCGGTCCACGGGCCGCCAAGCCCGGACGCGATGATCGACGCGGAAAAGATCGCCGTGACGGCGGCCCGCGAGACCTGGAATTCGTCTTCTAGCGGCAGGAGAAAAACCGTCAGGGACTCGGCGATGCCGCGCGCGACCAGCGCGAAGACGACGGACACCGCCAGCACCATGAGCGCGAGGCGGGCACGCGCAGCCGACTGGCCGTCAATCATCGGTCCGACCCGAGCATCTTTGAGTGTCCCCCGCCACAACCACCGGTATACACGATGTGCCGCTAGGCCGAAAGCGCCGCGAGCAACTTGCGGTACGCCGCCGTCGCCGCTGCTCCGAAACAGCAGAAGACGATCTTCCGGATGCCGGGCGAGCTCGGGAGCTCGCCGGCGACCGTCGTCAGGGCGGTCCGCGTCGCCGGCTCAAGGGGATAGCCGAAAACGCCCGTCGAAATGGCCGGGAAGGCGATCGAGGCGAGGCCCGCCGACGTCGCCAGCCGGAGCGACCTGCGATAGCAGTTCGCGAGCATCTCCGGCTCGCCCGAGCCGCCGCCGTGCCACACGGGGCCGACGGTGTGGATCACGTGGCGCGCTTTCAGCCGATATCCGCGGGTGATCTTGGCGTCGCCGGTTGCACAGCCGCCGAGCGTGCGGCACTCCGCAAGAAGCTCGGGGCCGGCGGCGCGGTGGATGGCGCCGTCGACGCCGCCACCGCCGAGCAGCGACTCGTTGGCGGCGTTCACGATCGCATCGACGTCGAGCCCGGTGATGTCGCCTTCGACGATCTCGATGCGATCCCAGACCATCAGATCCATCCCGCTGCATGCGCGACGAGCCGGATGGCGAGAACGCTGACGGCGAGCCGGATCAGGAGGCTCGCGATCCCGACCGGCACCCTAAGTCGAAGCCGGTCCGCGAGAAGCACCCCGGCCAAGGTCGCCGCGACCATCGCCGCCAGGACCGGCAGCAGCGACAGGTAGTCGATCCCGATCAGGACGAAGGCGACCACCTTGAGCCCGTGCTGGACCGCGGCCACCGCGATCGCGCTGCCAGGCACCAGGGCCGGGTCCACCGGCTCGTCGGCGATGAACGGCCGGACCAGGGGGCCGGTCTCGCCGAGGAACACCGAGCAGGCGCCGGAGATCCCGCCGATCAGTGGGAGGCGAAAGGGAAAGCGCTTGCCCGGATCCTGGACCGGCCACCAGCACGCCCAGAAAAGGAAGGCGCCGAGCAGGATCGCCTGGACATGCGCCGGCACGACGGGCGCGAACGACGCGGCAAGCCCGATGCCGACGAAAGAGCCGACCCCGATGGCGATCACGATCTGCGGGCTGAAGGCCTTTCCCAGGCGAGACCAGACGATGCCGTTGCGGAAGCCTTCCACCGCCGCATGCGCCGGAACCGCGAGCGGTGCCGGAAGCATCGTTGCCATGACCGCGAGCAGCAGGCCGCCGCTCGATCCGAGCGTGGCTGCGCCGAATGCAGCGATGAAGGCCACCCCGACGAGGACCACGTCGGCGAAGCCGATCTCCATCAGCTCCGTCCGAAGGCCGCCTGTGCGAAGGCGTCCAGATAGTCGATCAGCCGGTCTGAGGCGGATGCCGCGGCCTCGGCGCCGCCATCGGCGATCGCGCGCATCAACCCGGCATGGCGCTCGGCGGACTCCGGGAGATCGTCGCGGTCGCGGTAGGCATGCCAGAAGCGCCGCGAATGCGCGTGCAGCTGGGCTGCGGCGCGCGCGGTGAACGGATTGCGCGAGGCGGTGGCGACCAGCTGGTCGAAGGCTCGATCGGCTGCGAGGAACGCCTCGATGTCGCCGCGGCCGGCGGCGGCGAGGATCGCTGTCGCCAGGTCCCGAAGCTCGTCGCGCTCGCCGCGCGTGGCACGGCGGGCGGCGCACTCCGCCAGCAGCCGGTCGATCGGCCGCCGGGTCTCGAGCTGCAGGCGGAACTGCCCGGCATCGATCGGGCTCACCAGCACGCCGCGCTGCGGCAGGACGACGAGCAATCCCTCGGCGTCGAGCCGCTTGATCGCCTCGCGGATCGGCATGCGGCCGATGCCGAGCTGCCTGGCGAGGCCGATCTCGGAGACGACCGTCCCCGGCGTCAGCCGCGCCGTGACGATCAGCTCCTCGAGGCGCTGGTACGCCTGCGATGCGAGCGTCGGCGACGGTGCGGCAGCCTCCTCGCGCGGCTTGCGGACGGCAGTCACTTCGGACCTTTGGCCCTAGGCGGCTTTCGCCAGGTTCGGCTTGGTCGCCAGCGCCTTCCGCATCGCGTCCTCGACTTGGCGGCGCTCCGCACCCTCGAGCGCGAGGCGCGGTGGACGCGTGCGCTCGGCACCGCGGCCGGCCATCGACTCGCAGAGCTTGATGCACTGGACGAGGTCGGCGCGCGCATCGAGATGCAGCAGCGGCATGAACCAGCGATAGATCGACATCGCCTCGTCGTAGCGGCCGGATCGGGCGAGCGCGAACAGCTCGTTCGATTCCTTCGGGAACACGTTCGAGAGGCCGGAGACCCAGCCGACCGCGCCCAGCATGATCGCTTCGAGCACGACGTCGTCGAGGCCGCAGAACAGCGTGAAGCGGTCGCCGACCAGATTCACGAGGTCGACGAAGCGCCGCGTGTCGCCGGAAGACTCCTTGATCGCGGCGATGGTCTTGAACTCGGCGAGCCTGGCGATGATCTCGGGCTTGAGGTCGTTACCGTAGGCCGGCGGGTTGTTGTAGAGCATGATCGGAAGGTCGCTGGCGCGGCTCAACGTACCGAAATGCGCGATCAGCTCGGCGGGCTTCGCCGAATAGACCATCGGCGGCATCGCCATCAGGCCGTCGATCCCGATCTTCTGGGCGTCGCGAGCGTATTCGCAGGCGAGATCGGTGGTGTACTCGGCGACGCCGGAGACCACCGGCACCCGTCCGCGCGAGACGTCCTTCGCGAGCTTCAGCATCTCGCGCTTCTCGTCGGCCCTGAGGGCGGTGTTCTCGCCGACCGAGCCGCAGACGATCAGCCCGTTGACGCCGTCGTCGATCAGCGCCGACATCACCTTGCGGGTGGCGTCGAAGTCGATCTTGAAGTTGCTGTCGAACTGCGTGGTCGCCGCGGGGAAGACGCCGGTCCAGGAAACGCCCATGGGTTCCTCCTCAAGTTTCGTTAACTGATATACGAGTGATATACGAGTTGCAAGCGTAGCCGGCCACCGCTAGAGAGGCGCCGCAATGCACGCGGCGCCCAAGAGCATCCTCGTCTATGTCGGCCTCGACCGCTTCGGCGACGGTCTGATGAAGCTGCCCTTCGTACGCGCGCTACGCTCGACCTGGCCCGAGGCGCACGTCACCTGGCTCGCGGGCAAGGGCGAGACGGTCTATGCCGGCCGCCTCGGCCCGCTGGTCCAAGGCCTCGTCGACGACGTGATACAGAATGCCGGGATCGGCCTTTCGATCGGCGAGCTGGCGACGCGCCCGCTCCCCGATCGCCGTTTCGAGCTGATCCTCGACACGCAGCGGCGGGTGATGACATCGCTGGTGCTGAAGCGCATCCGGCACGACCGCTTCGTCTCGGGAGCGGCCGGATGGCTCCTGTCCGACGCCCGACCGGGTCGGACGGGCAAGCCCGCCGCGATGATCCGCCAGATGCTCGACCTGATCGAAGCCGCCAGCGGCGTTCCCGTCGAGCCGCACCGCACCCGGATACAGCTGATGCCGGACGTCGAACGCGAGGCGGCGCAGGCGCTTCCCCAAGACGGCTATGTCGGGCTGGCACCCGGCGCCGGCGACCGGCGAAAGTGCTGGCCGCTCGATCGTTTCATCGACCTCGGCCGACGCCTGGCCGCACCGGTCGTGCTGCTCGGACCCGACGAAGGCGAGTGGCTCGGTGCGGTCAAGGCCGCTTTGCCGGCGGCGCGCTTTCCTTTCCAGGACCACCCGCTGGGCACCGATCCGGCCTTCTCGCTCGCCATCGCCCGCCGGCTCGATGTCGCGGTCGCCAACGATGCCGGGCTCGGCCACCTGCTCGCCGCGAGCGACTGTCCCCTGGTCTCGCTGTTCGGCCCGACGCCGGCCGGAAAGTTCGCCCCTTTCGCCCAGAAGCTGACCGTGATCGAGGCCCGGAGCTTCGGCAGCGACGACATGACGGCAATCCCGGTCGAGGCGGTCGCCGCCGCGGTCGACCGGCATCTCGCGGTTGACGCCGCCGGGACCCG
>JAEULB010000155.1 GCA_016792585.1 Rhodospirillaceae bacterium | reverse complement strand
CGCTCGCTCAAGGAGGAGGCCGTGAGCCGTATGCCGCTCTTCAACAGCCCGTTCCTGCTGGGTTTCGATCATTTCGAGCGGGCCGTCGACCGCATCGCCAAGATGTCGGGCGAAGGCTACCCGCCCTACAACATCGAGCAGATCGGCGAGAACCGGATCCGCATCACCCTCGCGGTGGCGGGGTTCGGGGAACGCGACCTGCAGATCCAGACAGAGAACAGTCAGCTGACCGTCCGCGGTCGGCAGGAAGAGGCAGGCGAGCGCGTGTATCTACACCGGGGAATCGCCGCCCGGCAGTTCCAACGGAGCTTTGTCCTGGCCGAGGGCATTGAGGTTCTCGGAGCCGAGCTCGACAACGGGCTTCTCCACATCGACCTCGTCCGCCCGGAGCAGGAGAGCCGCGTCAGGAACATCGAGATCAAGCCGGCGAAGGCGAGCCGGATCGTCGATACCAGGACGACGAAGTCCTGATGACCGGGGGCCCTCAGGGGACCCGGAGGAAGGAGCCGTAAAGATGACCGAGAACGAAACCTACAGCCCGATGACCCCGACCGATCTGGCGCGGCTCGGCATGAACTTCGTGGCCTATGTGAAGCCGATCGTCGTCGAGGACGAGATGCGGTTCGCGATCTGCGCCGCCGACGGCACCCAGATGGGCCTCGCCCCCAACCGCGAGATCGCCTTCGCTGCGATCCGCCAGCACGAGCTCGAGCCGCTCAGCGTGCACTGAGCCGCAGCAACTCAGGGCCTGGCGACGATCCGTGAGGCGGGAAGAGTGACGATGGCGGTCGTCCCTTCCCCCTCGCGACTGTCGACCTCCAGCCGGCCACCGTGCAATTCGACCAACGAACGACTGAGCCATAGACCGAGGCCGGCCCCGCGCCGGCCTCGCGCCTGTTCGGCGGTTCCCTGCTGGAACGGCTCGAAGATCGTCGCCAGCCGTTCGGCCGGAATGCCCGAGCCGGTGTCGGCGACGGTGACGGTCAGATCTCCCTCCCGGTCGCCTTCGACGCGCACCCAGATGCGATGGCCGGCCGGCGTGAACTTCGCCGCGTTCGAGAGAAGGTTCAGCAGCACCTGGCGGATCGAGCGGCGATCGACATGGACGACCCAGGCTTCGTCGACCCGGGCCGCCTCGATCTCGGCTCCCAACCCTTGCGCGTATCCCCGCGCCATCCGCACCGACTCATCGACGAGCTCGACGAGCGCGACGTTCTCGGGCGATTGCTGAAACTGGCCGAGCTCGATCCGCGACATGTCGAGCAGGTCGTTGATGATGCCGAGCAGGTGCCGGCCGCTGGCACCGATGTCGCGGGCGTAGTCGAGATAGTTCTTGGCGCCCAAGGGCCCGAACAGCTCCTCCGACATGATCTCCGAGAAGCCCAGGATCGCGTTCAGCGGCGTGCGCAGCTCGTGGCTCATATGCGCGAGGAAACGGGTCTTGGCATGGTCGGCCGCCGCGGCGATGTCGCGGGCCTGCCGCCACTTCGCCGAGTCGGCCTCGGCGTCGTATTGCGGGGTCACGTCGCGGGTCGAGCCGCGATGGCCGAGGAAATAGCCGGTGTCGTCGAAGAACGGCCGGCCCGAGATGCGGAGGTGGCGGATGCGGCCGTCGGCGGCGGTCTGGATCACCGGCACGTCGAGGAACGGCTCGCGCTTGTCGAGCACCTCGAGGAACTGCCGCTTCGCCGCCGGGTCCATGCCCTGGCCCGCATGCGTGTCGAAGAGGCGCATGCCGATGTAGTCCTCGGGCGGCAAGCCCGTCATCGCGCGCACGCCGTCAGAGACGAAGGTGTAGCGAAGCTCGCGATCGAGCTCCCAGAGCCAGTGCGAGGAGGACTCGGCGAAGTCGCGAAAGCGCTTCTCGCTCTCGCGCAGCCTCGCCTGCGCGTCGATGATCGCCTTCTCCGCATCCTTGAGCGGCGTGATGTCCATGCCAACGGTGAGCACGCGCGACGGCGGACCGCTGCCGTCGTTGAGCGGCACCTTCTTCACCAGGAAGGCGCGGCTCGTGCCGTCGGCGATCGGCATCATCCGCTGGAAGGGTTGGCTGGTGACGCCGGACGCAAGCACCGCCTGGTCCTGTGCCCGCCCGATCGCCGCCGCCTTGTCGCCGAGGAAGGCGCCGCTGACCATGCCCGTGCCGATCGCCGGCGTCGTGCCGAGGATGGTCTGGGCGTAGTAGTCGTTCATCATCACGTAGCGGGATTCGGCGTCCTTGACCATGATGACGGCGGGCACCGCGTCGATGATGTCGCGGAGGAACTTCTCGGCATTGACGATCTGAGTGATCTCGCGGCCGGTGCCGCGGTAGCCGGCGAAGTCGCCGTTGCCGTCGAAGAGCGGCTTCGCGTTGATGCTGAAGTGGCGGAGCCTGCCGTCGGCATCCATGCGCGCGAAGCGGAAGTCGACGACCGGCCGGTGGGCGTCGAGGTCGGCAAGGTGGGCCGCCCAGGCCTCGTCCCCGACCTGGATGCCGTCCTTGATCGGGGTCTTGCCCAGCAGCGCCGACGGGTCTTCGCCGGTCCTGGCCGAAGAGCCGGACGAAAGCAGCGAGAATTTGAGATCCCGATCGAGCTCGTAGAACCAGTCGGAGGAGACTTCGGCGAAGTCGAGAAGCCGGCGCTCCTCCTCGGTCACCGCGTGGCGGCCGGTGCCGGTCGCGGGACTGAGCGCGTCCTGCGTCAGGTCGGCGGCGGAGCGGCGGCCGTCGTCGGTCATCCTTGCATGGTCTCGCGTCATCGGAGCCGGCCTGTCTAGCCGAGCAAGTTTAACGGCACCTTAACCTGGGGCCGGAGCGCTTGGTTCGTGGAGCGAAACGGTAGCCGGTCGGCCCGCCGCTGGCAAACCGCGCCTCCATGTCCGTCCTCGACCTCGGCTCCGGCCGGCGGCATGCTGGCGGCCATGCTCGAAAGCACGCTCTGGATCGCCCTTGGCGGCGCCCTCGGCAGCGTCAGCCGGTTCTGGCTGTCGCTGGCCTTCGACGCGCTGTTCGCCTCGACCTTCCCTTGGGCCACGGTGGCGACCAACATCACCGGATCCTTCGCCATCGGCGCGATCGCGGCACTGCCCTTCGGGCCGACGTCGCGGCAGTTCTTGATGGTCGGCGTGCTCGGGGGATACACCACCTTTTCCGCCTTCAGCCTGCAGACGCTGGTCCTGGTCCAGGGCGGCGAATGGCCGAAGGCGGCGGCGAACGTTCTGGGATCGGTCATTCTCTGCTTGGTCGCGGTGTGGCTCGGCTACCTGCTGGCGGGCAGCTTCCGGGGAGGCGAGGCGTGAGCAACAGCAGCACGGCGGGCGCGAAGGTCGACGAGAAGCGTCTCTGGCAGCGCCACATGGACATGGCCGAGCTCGGCAAGACGCCGAAGGGCGGCGTCCGCCGCCTGGCGTTGACGGACCTCGACGCGGATGCGCGCGCCAAGCTGATGGACTGGGGCAACAAGCGCGGCTTCAAGAGCTACATCGACCCGATCGGCAACTTCTTCGTCCGCCGCGAAGGCACCGACCCGAGCCTGCCGCCGGTGATGAGCGGCTCGCATTCCGACACGCAGCCCTCGGGCGGCCGCTTCGACGGCATCTACGGGGTGCTCGCCGCCTTCGAGGCGCTGGAGGCGATCGACGACGCCGGCATCCAGACCAGGCGCGCGATCGAGGCGACCATCTGGACCTGCGAGGAGGGTGGGGCGCGCTTCCCGCTCGGCACCATGGGCTCCTCGGTCTTCGCCGGCACCAACAAGCTGGACGACGTCCTGAAGATGAAGGACCACGACGGCGTCACCGTCGCCGACGCGCTCGCGCGGACGCGGGCCCGCGTGCCCGGCGCCATCGACCGGCCCCTCGGCGTGAAGGTCGCCTCATTCGTCGAGGCCCATATCGAGCAGGGCCCGGAGCTGGAGGCGCGCGGCAAGACGATCGGCGTCGTCACCACGATCCAGGGCTCGCGCCGCTTCGTCGTCGAGGTGACGGGCGAGGACGGCCATGCCGGCACGGTGACGCGGGCCAGGCGCAAGGACGCGATGTTCGCCGCGACCGACATGGTGCAGGCGCTCCGCAAGCACTTCATGGACGACGACGACCGCATCCGCTTCACCGTCGGCCGCTTCGTGGTCGAGCCGAACGCGATGGCGGTGATCCCGGGCAAGGTGACCTTCACCATCGACTTCCGCCATCCCGAGGAGAAGGTGCTGATCGAGCTCGGCGACGGCGTCGAGCCGCTGGTGCAGTCGCTGAAAGGCCCCTGCGAGGTGAAGGTGACGCAGTTCATGCGCTCGCAGCCGGTGCCCTTCTCCGGGCTGCTGCCGGAGCTGATCCAGTCGGCGGCCGACCGGCTCGGCCTCTCCTCGATGCCGATCCTCTCAGGCGCCGGGCATGACTCGATCTATCTCGCGAAGGTCTGCCCGACCGCGATGATCTTCGTGCCCTGCGAGAAGGGCATCAGCCACAACGAGATCGAGAACGCGACACCCTACGACCTCGCCTCCGGCGCGCGCGTGCTGGCCGAGGTGCTGGCCGACCTGGCGAACCGCTAAGTGAATCTCGGCAGCCGCGCGGCCCGCCGCCGCGCGTTCGACTTGGCATGGCCGCTGATCGCGGCCAACGTCACCGTGCCGCTGGTCGGCGCGGTCGACACCGCCGTGCTCGGCCACCTGCCCGATCCGCAGTATCTCGCCGCCGCCGCGCTCGGCGCCGTCGTCTTCAGCCTGCTCTACTGGAGCTTCGGCTTCCTTCGCACCGGCACCACGGGCCCGGTCGCCCAGGCCGTCGGCGCCAGGGACACCGTCGAGATCAAGGCGACGCTCTATCGCGCGATGCTGATCGCCGGATCGGTCGGCGTGGCGCTGATCGTGCTCCAGCTCCCGATCCGCTGGATCGCCTTCGAGATCCTGCACGCCTCGCCCGAGATCATCGACAACGCCAGGACCTATGTCGCGATCCGCATCTGGGGCGCGCCGGGCGTCCTCTGCAATTTCGTCCTGCTCGGCTGGTTCCTGGGCCAAGCGCGGGCGCGCACGGGACTCCTGCTCCAGGTCTTCATCAACGTCGTCAACCTCGTCCTCGACCTCTTCTTCGTCTTCGGCCTGGGCATGACGGTCGCCGGCGTCGCCGCGGCCACGGCCATCGCCGAGACGACCGGCGCGCTTCTCGGCCTGATGCTTGCCTGGCGGGCGATCCGCGAGATGGAGGGACATGTCGATCGCGCGCGCCTGCTCGACCGCGAGCGCCTGGTGCGGCTCTTTGCGCTCAACCGCGACATCTTCATCCGCACGCTGCTGGTGCTGCTCTGCTTCTCCAGCTTCACCGCGGTCGGCGCCCGCTTCGGCGAGCTCACCTTGGCGGCGAATGCCGTGCTGATGACCTTCAATTCCTTCACCGGCTTCGCGCTCGACGGCTTCGCGCAAGCCGCCGAGTCCCTGGTCGGCCGCTCGATCGGCGCCCGCGACCGGATCGACCTTGAGGACAACCTCCGCGCCACTTTCGTGCTCGCGGCATGCGTCGCGGTGATCTTCACGATCGTCTATTGGCTCGGCGGGCCGCTGCTGATCGCGCTGCTGACCGACATCCAGGACGTCCGCACCGAGGCACTTCGCTACCTCCCCTGGGCAGCGACGATGCCGGCGGTCGGGGTCTGGAGCTTCCAGCTCGACGGCGTGTTCTGGGGAGCCGCCCGCGGCCGCGACATGCGCAACATGATGCTGATCTCGGCCGCCTGCTTCGCCGTGGCGGCGGTGCTGGCGGTGCCGGCGCTCGGCAATCACGGGCTCTGGCTCGCGATCTTCGTGTTCCTGGCGGCCCGCGCGGTGACGCTGGGATCGAGGCTTCCGGCCGTGCTGCGCTCGGTCGCCGCCTGAGCCAATGGACAACCCCGGCCTTCCTTGCTACTGCCGGGGGACGCTCTTCCAAGGACGCGCCTCGTGAGCACGCGCAAGCCGGTCACCGTCGTCACCCGCAAGCTGCCCGACGCGATCGAGACGCGGATGATGGAGCTGTTCCAGGCGCAGCTGAACCTCGACGATCATGCGATGACCCGCGGCGAGCTGATCGCGGCTGTGGGCAAGGCCGAGGTGCTGGTCCCGACGGTGACCGACCGCATCGACAAGGACGTGATCGCGGCATCCGGGCCGCAGCTGAAGCTGATCGCCTCCTTCGGCACCGGCGTCGACCACATCGACCTGGCAGCCGCCCAGGCACGCGAGATCGTCGTCACCAACACGCCGGGCGTGCTGACCGACGACACCGCCGACATGACGATGGCACTGATCCTGGCCGTCGCCCGCCGGATCAACGCCGGCGAGAAGCTGGCACGCTCCGGAGAGTGGCGAGGCTGGTCGCCGACGTCGATGCTGGGCGCCAGGCTCACCGGCAAGCGGCTCGGCATCGTCGGCATGGGGCGGATCGGCCAGGCGGTCGCCCGCCGCGCCCGCGCCTTCGGCCTTTCGATCCACTATCACAACCGCAAGCGCGTCTATCCGGACGTCGAGGCGGCGCTCGAGGCGACGTACTGGGAAAGCCTCGACCAGATGCTGGCGCGGATGGACGTGATCGCGGTCACCTGCCCGCATACGCCGGCGACATACCACCTGCTCTCGTCCCGCCGGATCAAGCTGATCAAGCCCGGTGCACTCTTGGTCAACACCTCGCGCGGCGAGGTGATCGACGAGGGAGCGCTGGCCCAGGCGCTGGCCTCGGGCACGCTCGCCGGCGCCGGGCTCGACGTCTACGAGCACGAGCCGGCGATCCACAAGAAGCTGCTGGAGCTCGACAACGTCGTCTTGCTTCCGCACATGGGTTCGGCGACGCTGGAAGGCCGGCTCGCGATGGGCGAGCGGGTCATCATCAACATCAAGACCTGGGTCGACGGCCATCGCCCGCCCGACCGGGTGATCGAGCAGCTTCTCTAAGTCACCAACCAAACCTCGGGGGAAACCATGCGTCCGAACAACGTGCGTCAGATCTGGAAGTCCGGCGGCTGCGTGGTCAATGGGTGGCTGTCGATCCCGAGCGGCTTCGCGGCCGAGGTGATGGCGCATCAGGGCTGGGACTCGCTGACCGTCGACATGCAGCACGGCATCGTCGACTACCAGGCGATGGTCTCGATGTTCCAGGGCATCTCCACCACCAGCGTGGTGCCGATGGCGCGCGTGCCGTGGAACGATCCGGCGCATGTGATGAAGGCGCTGGACGCCGGCGCCTACGGCATCATCTGCCCGATGGTGAACAACAGAGAGGAAGCCGAGAAGTTCGTCGGCGCCTGCCGCTACGCGCCGCGCGGCTACCGCTCCTCCGGCCCGATCCGCGCCACGCTCTACGGCGGCCCGGACTACCAGCAGAAGGCCGACGACGAGATCCTGGCGATCGCGATGATCGAGACCAAGGAAGCGGTGAAGAACCTCGACAAGATCCTCTCCACCCCCGGCCTCGACGGCGTCTATGTCGGCCCCTCCGACCTCTCGATCTCCTACGGCATGGGCCCGGGCATGGACCATACCGACGATAAGCGCCTCGACCTGATCATGAAGATCCTGAAGGCGTGCAAGAAGCACGGCGTCGTCGCCGGCCTGCACACGGGATCGACCGCCTATGCCAAGCGCATGCGCGAGGCGGGGTACCAGTTGACCACTTTGCTCAACGACTCCCGCATCATGGCCGCGGCGGCGAAGGCGATGGTCGACGAGATGAAGGGACCGGCGGCGGCCTCCGCGGCGCCGAAGGCGAAGGCCAAGGGCGGCTCGGTCTACTAAGAGGGCTTAATCATGCCGAAGATCGTTCTGGCCCGGCCTCTGGTCGAGGCGGGCATGAAGGTGCTCGCCGCCCGCAAGGACGTGACCGTCCAGGTCGTGGAGGACGTGAATCCTGCGAACATCCGCGCCGCGCTCAAGGACGCCGAGGCGATCATCTTCCGCCCGGCCAACTACCCGTTCTCCGATCCCGAGCTGGATGCCGCGCCCAAGCTCAAGGTCGTCTGCCGCGTCGGCGTCGGCTACGACTCGATCGACGTGCCGGCGCTGACGAAGCGCGGCGTGCAGATGGCGACGGTCGGCCAGGCCAATGCCACCACGGTCGCCGAGCACGCGATCGCGCTGATGATGGGCGTCGGGCGCAAGCTCGTGCTGTTCGACCGCGAGATGCGCGCGGGAACGGCCTACACGACGCGCTTCACCGAGCTGCTGCTCGAATATGCCGGCAAGACCCTGGTCGTGGTCGGGTTCGGGCGCATCGGCACGCGTGTCGTCCGCCGCATGCAGGGCTGGGACATGAGGATAGTCGTCGTCGATCCGCTGATCGACCCGGCCCGCATCCGGGCGGCCGGCGCCGAGCCGATGGAGCTCGATGCCGCGCTCGAGATCGCCGACATCGTGACGCTGCACTGCCCGCTCTCGGCCGAGACCCGCGGCCTGATGAACGAGAAGCGCTTCAAGTCGATGAAGCCGTCGGCGATCGTGATCAACACCGCGCGCGGCCCGATCATCGACGAGAAGGCGCTGGTCGCGGCCCTCAAGAGCAAGGTGATCGCCGGCGCCGGTCTGGACGTCACCGAGGTCGAGCCGCCGGATCCGTCGAACGAGCTGCTCAAGCTGCCGACCGCGCTGCTCGCCCCGCACAACGCCGCGCAGTCGCCGGAATGCGTCGACCGCATGAACGTCGCCGCCGCCAACAACGCGCTTCAGGGAATCGTTGGCCGCGTGTCGCCGGACTGCCTCGTGAACCCAGAGGTCTTCAAGCGCTAGTCCCGCATGTCGGGCAGGCGGGATCCTTCGCCGCCTTGAACGAGCGGAACTCACTCGCCAGTGCATCGTAGAGGACGAGGCGGCCCGAGAGACTGTCGCCGAGGCCGAGGATTTCCTTCAGCGCCTCCGTCGCCTGCAGCGTGCCCATCACGCCGGCGACGGCGCCGAGGATGCCCGCCTCCTCGCAGCGCGGCACCAGGCCCGGCGGCGGCTTCTCCGAGAACAGGCAGCGATAGCAGGGGCCGCCGGTCCACGGCTTGAACACCGAGAGCTGGCCCTCGAAGCGCAAGAGGGACGCCCAGACCATCGGCTTCCGGTGCTTGAAGCAGGCATCAGCCAGCACGTAGCGCGTGTCGAAATTGTCGGAGCCGTCGAGCACCAGGTCGTAGTTCGCGACGAGATCCGAATTCTCCGTCGTGAGGCGCGCCTTGTGCCTAACGACAGTCACGTGCGGGTTGATCTGGGCGATCGTCCGCGCTGCCGAGTCGACCTTGGCCCAGCCCAGCGTGTCCGTGGCATGCGCCACCTGGCGCTGCAGGTTGGTCAGGTCGACCTTGTCGTCGTCGGCGATGCCAAGAGTCCCGACGCCGGCCGCTGCGAGATAGAGCAGCGCCGGCGAGCCCAGGCCGCCCGCGCCGATCACCAGCACGCGCGCGCGCTTCAGCTTCGCCTGCCCTTCGTCGCCGACCTCATCCAGGATCAGGTGGCGGGCGTAGCGATGGAACTCGGCTTCCGAAAGATCGTCGTTCGGCATGCGGCCTTGAGTTTACGCGCTCACAGCCCTTCGAACAGCGGCGTCGAGAGATAGCGCTCGGCGAAGGACGGGATGATGACGACCAGACGCTTGCCCTTGGCGGCCGGGCGCTTGGCGATCTCGATCGCGGCGGCGACAGCGGCGCCCGACGAGATGCCGACCGGAATGCCTTCGTGCCTGGCAACGAGCCTGGCGGTGTCGAAGGCGGTCTGGTTGGCGATCGACAGGATCTCGTCGATCAGCTCGCGCTTCAGGATGTCGGGGACGAATCCCGCGCCAATGCCCTGGATCTTGTGCGGGCCCGGCGGACGGCCCGAAAGCACGGCGGAATCCTCGGGCTCGACCGCGACGATCTTCAGGTTCGGCAGGCGCCGCTTCAGAACCTCGCCGACGCCGGTCACGGTGCCGCCGGTGCCGATGCCGGCGACGAAGTAGTCGAGCTTGCCGCCGGTGTCCTTCCAGATCTCCTCGGCGGTGGTGCGCCGATGCACGGCGGGGTTCGCCGCGTTCTTGAACTGCTGCGGCATGATCGAGCCGGGAATCTCCGTCAGGAGCTCCTCGGCGCGCGCGATCGCGCCCCGCATGCCGGCAGCGGCCGGCGTCAGTTCCAGCTCGGCGCCGAGCAGCTTCAGCATGCGCCGGCGCTCGACCGACATGCTCTCGGGCATGGTCAGGATCAGACGATAGCCCTTGGCCGCGGCAACGAAGGCGAGCGCGATGCCGGTGTTGCCGGAGGTCGGCTCGACCAGCGTGCCGCCAGGCTTGAGGGCGCCCGAGTCCTCGGCCGCGGTGATCATCGCGAACCCGATGCGGTCCTTGACCGAGGCGAGCGGATTGAAGAATTCGAGCTTGCCGATCAGCTCGGCCTCGAGCGCCAGGTATTTCTCGAGGCGGGCAAAGCGGACCAGCGGCGTCGCGCCGATGGTCTCGATCACGCTGTCGTAGATGCGTCCACGGAATTCGGGCTGGTCAGCCATTTACGAATCTCCTGTGTGATTTATCAAAAAATCACAGTCAGAGATTGACCTAAGCCGCCGAGGGCGCCGCGTCAACCCCCGAGGGCGGTCCCTAGATGGAGAAGTCGCAGTCCGGACCGCCGCGCTTGGGCACGTCCTGATTGAAGGCGGTCTGGCAGAGGTCTTCGAGCGTCAGCGCATCCAGGCGCTTCATGACATCTCCGTCGAGATCGCCGAACAGGGGGCGCACGACCTTGCGGCCGAGCGCGCTCTTCGCCTCGTCCTCCGGATCCTCGATGCCGGCGACGGCGCGGCACACGTCGCCGAGCGTGATGCGGCGACGCTCGCGTGCGAGGCGATAGCCGCCGCGCGGCCCACGCTCGCTCGACAGGATGCCGGCACGCGACAGCGCCTGCAGCGCCGGCTCGAGGAAGCGCGGCGGCACGCCCTGACGCTTCGTGAGTTCCTGACCGGAGACCGGCTGGTCGGTCGCCCCATAGGCGATGTCGAGAACCGCCTCGATCGCCGCGAGCAGCTTCCGCGACGGTTGGAGGATACCGCTCAAGAGCTTGCACCTCCGCGACCGGTCGAGCCGTAGCCGCCGGCACCGCGCCGGGTCTCGCTCAAGCTCGCCTGCTCGCTCCACGCGATGCGCGTCACGGGTGCCACGACCATCTGCGCGATCCTTTCGCCGCGCGAGAGCGTCACCGGCCGATCGCCGAGATTCACAAGCAGCACCGACACCTCACCGCGATAGTCCGAGTCGACCGTGCCCGGGGTGTTCAGGACGGTCAAACCGTGCCTGAGCGCCAGACCCGAGCGCGGGCGTATCTGCGCCTCGTAGCCTTCCGGAAGCTCCATCGCAAGCCCGGTCGGAACAAGCGTTCGTCCACCGGGCTGGATCTCCACCGGCCGCTCGAGCGCGGCAACCAGATCCAGGCCGGCGGATCCGGGAGTCGCATAGGCGGGAAGCGACAGGCCCTCGCCGTGGGGAAGACGGCGGACGGCGACCACGATCTCACTCACTTAGGCTCAGCTCCGTCAGCGACCGTCGGAAATTCGGCGCGGGCGCGCTCGTGGCCCGCATCCTGCCACTCGTCATCGCGTCAGCGCCAGAGCGGCGACGGCGAGCGCCAGCACCACCACAGAGGCCCAGAGAGCGCGATGCGCGCCGGTCGGACGCGTGGTCTGGAGCTGACGCACCGTCTCGGGATGCAGGCGCACGCCCTCGGCGAGCGTCAGCGCCGCGACCTCGGCGTCGGCGAGCAGACGCGGCAGGCGTTCGGCGGCACGCATCAGGTCGGCGACGAGCTCGCCGACACGCGCTTCCGGTCCGCGGTTCTCGCGCATCCACTCGGCGATCAGCGGCTCGGCCAGCTGCCACATGTTGACCGACGGGTTGAGCCGGCGTCCCACGCCCTCCGCCACCACCATCGTCTTCTGCAGCAGCAGGAGCTGCGGCTGCGTCTCCATCTCGAAGGTCTCGGTCACGCGGAAGAGCTGCGCCAGGAGACGGCCGACCGAGATCTCGTTGAGCGGTCGTCCCATCAGCGGCTCGCCGATCGAGCGGCAGGCCTGGGCGAAGGCGTCGAGCGATTTGTGCTTGGGAACGTATCCCGCGCGAAAATGGACCATCGCGACCTCGCGATAGTCGCCGGTGAGGAACCCACGCAGCATCTCTGCGAGGAAGATCCGCGTCGGCCGGTCGATGCGGCCCATGATGCCGAAGTCGACCGGCGCCAGCGCGCCGTCCGCCGTCACGAACATGTTTCCGGGATGCATGTCGGCGTGAAAGAAGCCGTCGCGGAACACCTGGCGGAAGAACGCCTGCGCCGACTTGGCCAGGATCACGTCGGGATCGTGGCCCGCGGCCACCAGCGCCGACACGTCGTCGATGCGGATGCCGGAGACCCGTTCGATCGTCAGCACGCGGCGCGCCGTGCGCATCCAGTCGACGGCAGGCACGCGGAAGTCCGGGTCGTCCTTGAAGTTCTCCTTCAGCTCGGCCGCCGCCGCGCCCTCGAGCCTGAGGTCCATCTCCATGCGGACGGTTTCGGCGAATGTGGCGACCACCTCGATCGGCTTGAGGCGCCGCGTGCTCGGCGCCACGCGCGCCACCCACTCGGCGATCCAAGCGAAGAGGTCGAGGTCGCGCACGAAGGCATCCTCGATCCCGGGGCGCAGGATCTTGACCGCGACCTCGCGGCCGTCGGTCGTCACCGCGAAGTGAACCTGTGCGATCGAGGCGGCGGCGACCGGCACGTCCTCGAAGCTCTGGAACAGCTCGTCGATGGGCTGGCCGAGCTCCGCCGCGACAGTGGCGCGCGCGATCTCGGCCGGGAACGGCGGCAACCGGTCCTGAAGCTGCGATAGGTCGTCGGCGACTTCCTCGCCGATCAGATCCGAACGCGTCGCCAGCGTCTGACCGAGCTTGATGAACGAAGGGCCCAGTGCCGCCAGCGCCGCAGCGAGCCGCTCGCCTGGCCGTCCCGGGACCTGGCGATGGAAGAGCCTGAGCCCCATCCGCGCCGAGGCAGGCAGGCCAGGGATCTGGTCGGCGAAGAACATCGCGTCATGCCTGGCGAGGATGCGCGCGATCGCAGCGAGACGAAGCAGGTGGCGGCCGGCGCGCAGCATCTTAAAGACGGGTGGCGCCATGGAGCTGGGCGATGCCCAGGCTCAGCGAGCGGTGGCGATGGCCGCCGAAGCCGGCCTTGCGGATCATCCGTGCCAGCATCTCCGGATCGGGGAAGCGGCGGATGCTCTCAGCGAGATAGACATAGGCGTCGCGGTCGCCGGCGACCTTCTCGCCGAGCCATGGCAGCACCGAGAAGGAATAGAGATCGTAGATGTCGTTGAGTCCCGCCGCCGCCCGGGGTGCGAACTCGAGCACGATCAGGCGGCCGCCAGGCTTCAGCACGCGCCTCGCCTCGGCCAGCGCCCGGTCGAGATGGGTCACGTTGCGGAGCCCGAAGGCGACCGTATAGGCATCGAAGGAACGATCCGGCAGCGGCAGCGCCTCGGCATTGCCGGCGACCCATTCGATGCCCTCGGGCCGGCCGGCATCCAGCGACCGCGCCCGTCCCTCGGCCAGCATCGCCGGCGTCAGGTCGACGACGGTGACCGAGCCGGCGCCCGCGGACATCACCGCGCGCGCGATGTCGCCGGTGCCGCCAGCGACATCGACGACCCTGAGGCCCGGCCTGACGCGCAGCCAGTCGACCATCTCCGCCTTCCACAGGCGGTGGATGCCGAGGCTCATCAGGTCGTTCATCAGGTCGTAGCGGCCGGCGACCTGGGTGAACAGATCCTGCACCAGCCCGGCCTTGGCCTCGGCCGGTACCTCGCGATATCCGAAGGAGGCGGTTTCCGACATGCGCGGACCATAGCGGCGCCCGCCGGGCTCCGCTACCTTCGCGCCATGCCCGAGCTTCCCGAGGTCGAGACCGTCCGCCGTGGCCTGGCGATGGCGCTGGAGGGAAAGCGCCTCTCGCGCGTCGAGGTCCGTCGCCCGGACCTGCGCCGTCCCTTCCCCGAGCGCTTCGCCGAGCGCCTCAGGGGCCGCCGCATCGCGTCGTTCCGCCGCCGCGCCAAGTACCTGCTGCTCGGCCTCGACTCGGATGAGGACTGGCTGATCCATCTCGGCATGTCGGGGCGGATGCTGGTCGGCCAAGGATGGCCCAACGAGCTGGACGCCCACGACCATGTCGTGATCGGCGCCGAGGACGGCACGGTCGTCCGCTTCAACGACGCGCGGCGCTTCGGCGTCATGGACCTGATCGCCGCCGGCGAGACCGAGGCGCATCCGCTGATCAAGGACATCGGGCCTGAGCCGCTGGATGCCGCCTTCGACGGACGGGCGCTTGCCGCTCGCCTGAAAGGCAAGGCGGCGCCGATCAAGGCAGCGCTGCTGGACCAGCGGGTCGTCGCCGGCATCGGCAACATCTATGCGAGCGAGGCTCTGTTCCGCGCCGGCATCTCGCCGACGCGGAAGGCCGGCACCGTCCAGGGCGAGCGCGCCGAGAAGCTGATGGCGGCGGTGAAGGCCGTCCTCAACGAGGCGATCAAGTCCGGCGGCTCAAGTCTTCGCGACCATCGCCAGACCTCGGGCGAGCTCGGATACTTCCAGCATAATTTCAAAGTCTATGGGAAAGACGGGAAGCCTTGTCCCGTCTGCCGATCGAAGACCGGCATCCGGCATCTGGTGCAATCCGGGCGGTCGACCTTCTATTGTGCGAAATGCCAGCGCTAGGCTAAGAGGCGCCCTCCCAACCGAAGAGAACTGCCATGGCCTTCGAGAACATCCTGGTCGAGAAGACCGGCGGCGTCGCCGTCGTCCGCTACAACCGCCCGCAGGCGCTGAATGCGCTGAACGGCAAGCTGATGGCCGAGCTGAGCCAGTGCCTCGCCGAGCTCGATGCCGACGAGAGCGTCCGCTGCCTGATCCTGACCGGCAGCGAGAAGGCCTTCGCCGCCGGCGCCGACATCAAGGAGATGAAGGACCGCTCCTTCATGGACGTCTACAAGACGGACTTCATCACCGCGACCTGGGAGCAGATCTCGAAGGTCCGGAAGCCGATCATCGCCGCGGTGGCGGGATATGCGCTCGGCGGCGGCTGCGAGACCGCGATGATGTGCGACTTCATCATCTGCGCCGACAACGCCAAGTTCGGCCAGCCCGAGATCACGATCGGCACCATCCCGGGTTCGGGCGGGACCCAGCGGCTTGCTCGTTATATCGGCAAGTCCAAGGCGATGGACATGTGCCTGACCGGCCGGATGATGGACGCGGCCGAGGCCGAGCGCTGCGGCCTCGTCAGCCGGGTCGTGCCGGTGTCCGAGCTGATGGGCGAGGCGATGAAGGCCGCCGAGAAGATCGCGTCATTGTCGCTGCCGGTCGTGATGATGGCCAAGGAGGCGGTCAACCGGGGCTACGAGACCACGCTGGCCGAGGGCATCCGCTTCGAGCGCCGGCTCTTCCACTCGACCTTCGGGACCGAGGACCAGAAAGAGGGCATGAGCGCCTTCGCCGAGAAGCGGCCGCCGAAGTTCAAGGATCGCTAGGCTTTCTGCGGCTTGACGGGGGGTGTCGGGCCTCCTATAACGCCGCCTCTTTCGAGAACCCGCTGGATTCAAGGTTTCAGGCGATGGCGAATACCAAGTCGGCCGAGAAGGCTGCGCGCAAGACGCAGCGACGCTACGTGATCAACCGCGCGCGGACGAGTCGCGTGCGCACTTACGTCAAGAAGGTCGAGGATGCCATCGCATCCGGTGATAAGAAGGCCGCGCAGGCTGCCTTGAAGGAAGCACAGCCTGTTCTGCAGGCCGGCGTGAACAAGGGCACCGTTCACAAGAACACCATCGCCCGCAAGATCTCGCGCCTGTCCAAGCGCATCAAGGCGCTCGGCTAAACTCTTCTACTTTCGTCTCGTCGTCGTCGTTCAAGTCGCGTTGCTCCAAACGCGGCATCGTCGGTCTGCGTGATTGAAGAAACATGTGGCGGCGATGCCACGTCGCGAAAAATCCGCCGTTCTCTTTTCGGACGCGTTGCCTTGGTTGATCGCGATGGCTAATGTTGCATGTCAACGAACAACGGGAGGCCGATAACTTGAATTCCAGGCCAAATCCAAGTTAAGCTCCCGAACAAACAAGTAAATCGCCGGGCCTAGACAGTAAAAAATTTGTCACGTGGCCACCCTCTTTTAGGGACGGCGAATTCATTATTTGGAAACCAAGGAAATCCGCGGGTTCCAACGCGGAGTAACGGCTTCTGTCGCGGGGGCATCACGGCGTGGTTCAATCGGTCGGAGCCAAGGCGGGCCAAGGGGCCAGCCCCGCATCGGGGCATGAGCCGCGCGAGTGGACCAAGGTTCGCGAGCGGCTGCGCGCCGAGTATGGCGAGGGCACCTTCCGCAGCTGGTTCAAGTTGATCTCTTTCGGCGATCTCCGCTCGGGCACGATGATCTTTTCCGTGCCGACGCGCTTCATGCGCGACTGGGTCAAGAGCAACTACGCCGACCGCATCCTGGCGCTGCTGGCCGCCGAGAACCCCGAGATCAAGGCGATCGACCTCGTCGTCGGCAAGGTCACGCCGGTGCCGATGCAGGCGCCGGTGCCGCCGCCGGCCCCCGGCCGCGCCGCGATGCCGCGCCCCAGCGCTCCCGCCATTCGCGAGACTGCCGAGCCGACCGCCGAGCCCGGCCCGCAGAACGACCGGCTCGACCCGGCGACCGGGCTCGACGCCCGCTTCACCTTCCAGAACTTCGTCGTCGGCAAGCCGAACGAGCTGGCATTCCATGCCGCCCGCCGGGTCGCGGAGTCGACCACGGTGCCGTTCAACCCGCTGTTTCTCTATGGCGGCGTCGGCCTCGGCAAGACCCACCTGATGCACGCGATCGCCTGGGCGATCCTCGAGCGCCATCCCTCGCGCCGGGTGCTGTACCTCTCGGCCGAGAAGTTCATGTACCAGTTCATCCGGGCGCTTCGGTACAAGGACACGATGGCGTTCAAGGAGCAGTTCCGCTCCGTCGACGTGCTGATGATCGACGATGTGCAGTTCATCTCTGGCAAGGATTCCACGCAGGAGGAGTTCTTCCACACCTTCAACGCCCTGGTGGACCAGAACCGCCAGGTCGTGATCTCCGCCGACAAGTCGCCCTCCGATCTCGAGGGCCTGGAAGAGCGTCTGCGCTCGCGCCTGGGATGGGGCCTGGTCGCCGACCTGCACCCGACCACCTACGAGCTTCGCCTCGGCATCCTCCAGTCGAAGGCCGAGAACCAGGGCGTGCGTGTGCCGTCCAAGGTGCTGGAGTTCCTCGCGCACAAGATCACCTCGAACGTCCGCGAGCTCGAAGGCGCGCTGACCCGCATCATCGCGCATGCGACGCTGGTCGGCCGCGAGATCTCGCTGGAGTCGACCCAGGAGCTGCTGCAGGACCTGCTGCGCGCCAACGACCGCCGGGTCACGATCGAGGAGATCCAGAAACGCGTCGCCGAGCACTTCAACATCCGCGTCGCCGACATGCATTCGGCGCGGCGCGCCCGCGCCGTGGCGCGTCCGCGACAGGTCGCGATGTACCTCGCCAAGCAGCTGACCCAGCGCTCGCTGCCCGAGATCGGCCGCAAGTTCGGCGGGCGCGACCACACCACCGTGATGCACGCCGTGAAGAAGGTCGAGGAGCTGCGCCAGATCGATCGCGGCTTCGCCGAGAGCGTCGAGCTGCTGCGGCGGATGCTGGAAACGTAAGGGTTGTTCGGGGGTGGACGTGGCCCGGGCGGGCGGTTCCCCAAGGAGCCGCCCGCTTTTTTATGGGCCCCGGTTTTTTTGCAAGCCGAGACCTAGTCAACCGGCACCCGCGGTATCACGTTGAATCTTAGAGCCCCAAGCCTCAAGGAATCAGCGATGAGCCACTACCACGCCGTCGTCTGGCTCGATCACGAGCGCGCCCGCATCCATCATTTCAATGCCGAGGAAACCCAGGCGCAGACGATCCACGCCGAAGGTCCGAACAGCCTGATCAAGCGTCAGGACCACACCCACGATCCGGGACCGAAGACCGGCAAGAAGACGGCGGAGGACCGGCGCTACTACGAGGCGATCGTGAAGGCGCTGGAGCCGGCGCAGGTGTGGATGATCATGGGCCCGGGTCTCGCCAAGACCGATCTGCAGCGCCATGTCGAAGAGCACGAGAAGCGCTTCGTCGGACGGATCGCCGCGGTCGAGGCCGCCGACCATCCGTCGGACGGCGAGATCCTCGAGCGCGCACGATCGTTCTTCAAGGCCCACGACCGGATGACCCCGCAGACGGGCGAGGCCGGGCAGAAGGTCAGGAAGGCCTCCTGACGCCTATACGGGCTTACGCACAAGATCCTGGAAGTCGTCCCAGAGGGCCTGGGTGACCTTGCCGGGCGTGAACTTGTAGCGGTCGATCTCGCCGACTGGCGTGATCTCCGCCGCGGTGCCGGTGAGGAAGCACTCGCTCGCGTTGGCCATCTCCTCCGGCATGATCGCGCGCTCGATCACCTTGAGCTGACGCGCCCGCGCCAGGTCCATCACGGTCTTGCGCGTGATGCCGTCGAGGAAGCAGTCGGGCTTGGGCGTGTGGATCTCGCCGTTCATGACGAAGAACACGTTGGCGCCGGTCGCTTCCGCGATCTGGCCGCGATAGTCGAGCATCATCGCGTCCTGATAGCCCGCCCGCTCGGCCTCGTGCTTCGAGATCGTGCAGATCATGTAGAGGCCGGCGGCCTTGCTCGCGGTCGGCGCGGTGTCGGGCGCCGGCCGGCGATACTTCGCCATGCAGAGCCGGATGCCCTTCGCGCGAAGCTCGGGCGAGAAGTAGGACGGCCATGCCCAGGCGGCGATCGCCAGATGGATCCGGTTGGCCTGGGCGGCGACGCCCATCATCTCCGAGCCGCGCCAGGCGATCGGACGCAGATAGCCGTCGGTCAGGTTGTTCGCCTTCAGGGTCTCGGCCTTGGCGCGGTCGATCTCCTCGACCGTGTAGGGGATCTCGAAGTCCAGGATCTCGGCCGACTTCTTCAGCCGCTCCGAATGCTCGCGCGACTTGAAGATCATCCCCGAATAGGCCCGCTCGCCCTCGAATACGGCCGAGGCGTAGTGCAGCGCATGGGTCAGCGCATGCACCTTCGCGTCCCGCCAGGGGGTCAGCCTGCCATCGAACCAGATGAAGCCGTCGCGGTCGTCGAAGGGGATCAGGGCCGGCGTCGTCGTGGACATCGCGTCACCTTTGGGTCAGAAAGTTTCGTTCCAGACCCAGGACCGATAACACCTGCCCCGATATAGGTCAATATGGCTGACGTAATTTCCCCAGCGAAACTGGCCGCGAACCCGCTTTTCCTCCGCGACGAGGACCTGAGGCAGGGCATCGAGCTGCTGTTCTACGCCTACCGGGATTTCACCGGGGAGCCCGACGCGATCCTCGCCAGGCTGGGCCTCGGCCGCGCGCACCACCGGGCGATCTACTTCGTCGGCCGGCACGCCGGCATCACCGTCTCGGAACTGCTGGCGATCCTCAAGATCACCAAGCAGAGCCTGTCGCGCGTGCTGAGCCAGCTCGTCCGCGAAGGCTACATCCAGCAGCGTCCCGGCAAGCGCGACCGCCGCCAGCGACTGCTCGAGCTCACCGACAAGGGCAAGGAGCTGGAGCGCCAGCTCACCCGCACGCAGCGCGAGCGCATCGCCCGCGCCTACCGCGACGCCGGCGCCGAAGCCGTCGCCGGGTATCGCAAGGTTCTGCTCGGCCTCATCGACGAGACCGAGCGCCGCAAGATCCTGGCCCGTCTCGACGGATCGAAGGCCGGCTGAAGCCTGCATCCTAGGGCGGCGTTAACCTCTCTCTGCTAACCTCCCGCAGCTGAACCCAAGAGCCGCCGCAGAGGAGAGATGGCGCGAGGAGCGACGCCGTCGCGAAGGCTGAGCCAGGTGATCGCGGCAACCGGCGCGACGCTGGCGCTCGTCGTCGTCCTCGTCGCCGCCGGCGATCTCTACCGGCGCTACCGCGAGACCATCGTCGACGCCGAGCGGCGGACGGCGATCCTGGCCCAGGTCGTCGGCGAGCACGTCGCCCGCACCTTCGAGGCGATCGATCGCGTGCTGCAGGTCTCGGCCGACGCCTTCGTGGATCATTCCCGAAGCCCCACGGCCACGTCCGAGACCGCGCAGGAGCGTATCACCGCCATACACAGCGGCAGCCCGATGCTGCAGAGCCTGAGCTGGATCGCGCGTGACGGGCGGCGCGTCGCCGGCACGGCGACGGTCCAGCAGGTCAGATCCGCCGGCGCCTCGGATCCCCTGATCGTGCATCAGGAGGACCGCACGCTCGGCCTTCACATCAACCACACCGTCCGCGCCGGCCCGATGTCGCCGTGGATGATCGGCGTGTCGCGCCGTGTCGAGTCCCGCGACGGAACCTTCGTCGGCATCGTCGACGGCATCATCAACATCGACTACTTCCTCGCCACGTATTCCGATCTCGACCCGAGCGTCGCCAGCGTCGTCACCGTCTTCCGCGATGACGGAACCTTGCTTATCCGTTCCGAGGGTCAGGGAACCTTCGGAGGCCGCAGCGCCGCCGGCGGCCCGCTCTTCGCGGTCCTGTCCCACGCCCCGAACGGCACGATCGAGGCCAAAAGCCCGTTCGACCAGCAAACCCGCATCCTCTCCTACCGGACCGTGGCCGGCCTGCCGCTGATCGTCACGGTCAGCTTCGCCAAGAGCGAAGTGCTGACACCCTGGTTCGCCAGCCTGGCGGTCACCGGCGGACTTTCGCTGCTCATCGCCATCGCCGTGCTGATGGGCACCGCCTGGCTGATGGCCCTGGCCGCCGCCAACGAACGCACCCAGCGCGACCTCGCCGCCGCGACCAAGCGCGCGGATGCGGCGAGCCGGGCCAAGTCCGACTTCCTCGCGACGATGAGCCACGAGGTGCGGACGCCGATGACCGGCATCATCGGCTACTCCGACCTCCTCTACGCCGCCGCCGGCGATCCCAAGCTCAAGGACTACGCCCGCATCGTCAGCGCTTCGTCCCGCGCGCTGCTGTCGATCCTCGACGGCATCCTCGACCTCTCCGCGATCGAGTCCGGCAGGCTCACGCTCCGGGTCGGCCCGCTCGATCCGGTCGAGATCGTCAACGACGCGCTTGCCGTGATCGCCCAGCTGGCACTCGACAAGGACGTCACGACCGAGCTTCACGTCGGCAAGAGCGTGCCGCGTGCGCTTCTCGGCGACCGCGACCGGCTCCGCCAGGTGGTCGCCAACCTGCTCGGCAACGCAGTCAAGTTCACCGACCGCGGGCGCATCGACGTGGCGATCGAGCGCGTCGGCACCACCGAAGCCGGCGAGACGATCCAGATCTCGGTCACCGATACCGGCATCGGTATCCCCAAGGATGCGCAGAGCCGTCTCTTCCAGCGCTTCAGCCAGGTCGACAACTCGATCAGCCGCCGTTTCGGCGGTACCGGGCTCGGCCTTGCGATCTCCAAGCACCTGGTCGAACTGATGGGGGGGCGGATCGGCGTCGAATCCGCGCCCGGCCGCGGCAGCACCTTCTGGTTCACCGTCGTGCTGCCGGCGGCGCCCGAGACGGCGGCGGCGCCCGAGCCCGAGGGCGAGCGTACCGGGCGCGTCCTGGTGGTCGACGACAATGTCTCCAACCTGGCGCTGGTCGCGGCGATGCTGGATGCGGTCGGCCATAAGGTCGACACCGCCGCCAACGGCAAGGTCGCCGTCGAGCGGGTCGCCGAGACCGACTACGACGTCGTCCTGATGGACGTGAACATGCCGATCATGGACGGGTTCGAGGCGACGGCGCGGATCCGGGCAATGGCTGATCCGAAGAGTCGCGTGCCGATCGTGGCCCTGACCGCCGCCTCCACGCCGGAAGAGGCGGATCGCTGCATCAAGGCCGGGATGGACGGCCATATCGGCAAGCCGGTCGACGTCGAGCAGCTGCTCTCGACCGTCGCCGACCTGATCCGGCCGGCTCCGGTGGTTGCCGGCTGACCTCGAAATGCCCTGCTATAATGCGGGGCGATGACCGATGCGACCCCGGATATCCTGGTCGTCGACGACGACAAGCGGCTGGCCCAGCTGATCCGCCGCTATCTCGGCGACAACGGCTTTCGCGTCACCGTGGCATCCAGCGCCGAGGAGGCGAAGGGGCTGCTCTCGACGCTCGCCTTCGATCTTCTGGTGCTGGACGTGATGATGCCCGGACTTTCCGGCGTCGAGATGACCCGTGAGCTCCGGCGCACCAGCGACGTGCCGATCCTGCTGCTGACCGCGATGAGCGAGCCGGAGAACCGCATTTCCGGGCTCGAGAGCGGCGCCGACGACTACCTGACCAAGCCCTTCGAGCCGCGCGAGCTGGTGCTCCGGCTCAACTCGATCCTGCGCCGCCGCCCCAAGACGCCGGACGCGGCGGCGACCGAGATGCGCTTCGGCCCGTTCCGCTTCGATCCCGGCCGCGGCGAGCTCTGGCGGGGCGAGGAGCCGGTCAGGCTCGCCTCGGCCGAGGTCAGCCTGCTTCGGGCCTTCGCCAGGCGCCCGAACGAGGCGATCGAGCGCCTGGGGCTGATCGACGGCGCTGCCGGACTTGGGCCCCGCACGGTCGACGTGCAGATCACCCGGCTCAGGCGCAAGATCGAGGCCGATCCGAAATTCCCGCGCCATCTACAAACCGTGCGCGGCAAGGGCTATCTGTTCAGGACCGATTGACGCCATGAAGCTCAAACGACTCCTGCCCCTCAGCCTGTTCGGCCGGTCGCTGCTGATCATGGTGACGCCGCTGGTCATCGTGCAGGTGGTCGCCGCCTGGGTGTTTTACGATCGCCACTGGGAGACCGTGTCGCGAAGGCTCGCGACCGCGCTCGCCGGCGAGGTCGCCTTCCTGGTCGAGATGCGCGAGCGGCCGGGCGACGAGCCGACCGACCGCGACCTGGTGATCGCCGCGATCCGGCATTTCGACCTGCAGGTCACCTTCGAGAGCGGCGCGAGTTTCGATGCGCAGGCGGCCGAGGCGAGCAACGCCGTGCAGACATTGCTGACGGGAGCGCTCGCCGAGCGTGTCCGCCGGCCCTTCATCGTCGACACCGAGTCCCGGCCGCGCGACGTCGAGATCCAGGTCCACCTGGACGACGGCGTGATGACGGTGATCGCACCGAGGAAACGCCTCTACTCCTCGACCGCGATCCTGTTCCTGATGTGGATGGTCGGCACCGCGCTGGTCACCGCCGGCATCGCGATCCACTTCTTGAGGCGCCAAATCCGCCCGATCCTGAAGCTGGCGCACGCCGCCGACAGCTTCGGACGCGGCATCGACGTGCCGGAGTACCGCCCCGAAGGCGCGGCCGAGGTACGCCAGGCGGCGCGCGCCTTCCTCCTGATGCGCGAGCGCCTGAGCCGCCAGATCAGCCAGCGCACGGAAATGCTGGCCGGCGTCTCGCACGACCTCCGCACGCCGCTGACCCGCATGCGTCTCGAGCTCGCGATGCTCGGCGACCGGGAGGAGGCCAAGGGCCTCGCCGACGACATCTCCGAAATGGAGCGGATGATCGAAGGCTATCTCGCCTTCGCGCGCGGCGAGGGCTCGGAAGCGCCGACGCCCACCGGTCTCGGCAGCCTCGTCGCCGAGGTCGTCGACGGCGCCAGGCGCTCGACCCAGGGCGTGGTGCTGACCTTGGAGACCGAGCCCGACGACAAGCTGACGGTCGCGGTCCGCCCCAACGCCTTCAAGCGTTGCCTCGCGAACCTCGTCGGCAACGCCTGCCGCCACGGCAAGAAGGTCGCGGTCACCGCGCACCGTCTCGCCGACTCGATCGAGATCCTGGTTGACGACGACGGTCCCGGCATACCGGCATCCAGCCGCGAGGAAGTGTTCCGGCCGTTCTTCCGCCTCGACCGCTCGCGCAATCCGAAGACCGGCGGCACCGGCCTCGGCCTCACGATCGCCCGCGACGTGGCGCGCGGGCACGGCGGCGACGTGACGCTGGAGGCGGCGCCGACCGGCGGACTGAGAGCGCGGGTGACGGTGCCCGTCTAGGCCGGCCTCACCACTTCCTGTTCTCTCCCAGCAGCTGCTCCGCCGCCTCGGCATCGAGCGGCGGGGCGAACAGGTAGCCTTGCGCGTATTCGCAGTCGAGCGCGCGGAGCTGGGCCAGCTGCTCGATCGTCTCGACGCCCTCGGCGACCACGTCCATCTTGAGATTGTGGGCGAGCAGCAGGATCGCACGGACGATCTCGAGCTTGGAGCGCTCGCCGACCATGCCCGCGACGAACGACTTGTCGATCTTCAGCGTGTCGAAAGGCAGCGCGTGCAGGTAGCTCAGCGACGAATAGCCGGTTCCGAAGTCGTCGAGCGACACGTCGATGTCGGCTGCCTTGAGCTGGGAGAGAATATGCGCGGCGCGTGCCGCATTCTGCATCAGCGCGGTCTCGGTCAGCTCGAGCTTGAGCCGGCCGGCGCGCCAGCCCGAGCGCGCCAGGATCTCGACGATCTCGGTCACCAGGTCGATCTGGTTGAACTGGCGGATCGAGAGATTGACGCTGACGGTGAGCGGCGGATCGGAGGGGAACCGCGCCTGCCAGTCGCGCATGCGGCGGCACGCCTCCTCCAACACCCAGGCGCCGATCTGGCCGATCAGCCCGGTCTCCTCGGCCAGCGTTATGAACTCGAGCGGGCCGAGGAGCCCGCGCCGCGGATGGCGCCAGCGCACCAGGGATTCGAATCCTGCGACCCGTCCGGTCTTCAGCGAGATGATCGGCTGGAAGAAGAGCTGCAGCTCCTTCCGCCCGATCGCCTGGCGGAGGTCGTTCTCGAGCGTCAGCAGGTGGACCGCGTGGGTATGCAGGCTCGGGTGGAACAGCTCCGCCCGCGCCTTGCCCAGCGACTTGGCGCGATACATCGCGAGCTCGGCGTCGCGCATCATGTCGTCGGCGCGATCGTAGATCGGCTCGTAGAGCGCAACGCCCACGGATCCGGTGACCACGAGCTGACGGTCGCCGACCGCGATCGGCTTGGTCAGGTCGACAAGCAGCCGCTCGGCCAGTGCGCGGGCCTCGACCGGCCCCGCGACGTCGTCCACCAGCACCGCGAACTCGTCGCCGCCGGGACGCGCGACGGTCTGGCCCTGGCCTGCGATGGCGGTCAGCCGGCGGCCGACCTGGGCCAGAAGCTCGTCGCCCTGGTGATGGCCCAGGGAGTCGTTCACCAGCTTGAAGCGATCGAGATCGAGGCAGAGCACGGCGAAGCGCCCGCGGCCCGAACGCTTCGCCCGCGCCAGCACCTGGGTCACGCGGTCGAGGAACAACGCGCGGTTGGGGAGCTGCGTCAACGGATCGTGAAGCGCGTCGTGGAGGGCCTGCGCCTCCTGGTACTTCCGCTCGGTGACGTCGGTCAGCGAGCCGGCGATCCGGGTGGCGCGCCCAAGCCCGTCGCGGACCGCCAGCCCGCGCGCCACGACCCAGAGATAGGCATCGTCGGTGCGGCGGATGCGATGCTCGCATTCGAAATGCGGCGAGTGGCCGGCGAGATGCGCTTCGAGCAGGGCCGACAGGCGCTCGATCTCGTCGGGATGGACGCGATCGAGCCAGACCGCCGGCTCCTCGGTCACGTCCTCCTCGGACAGGGCCAGCATCTGCTTCCATCGCGGCGAGAGATAGAGCCGGTTGGTCGAGAGGTTCCAGTCCCAGAGACCGTCATTGGCGCCGGCGGAGGCGAGCGCGTAGCGCTCCTCGCTCTCGATCAGGCGAAGCTCGGCGCGGCGGCGGTCGGTCGCGTCCGTCAGGGTCACGACGAAGCCGCCATCGGCCATCGGCGCCACCAGGCGCTCGACCACCTGGCCGCCCGGCGTCAGGTGGAGATGCGCCGGATCCGGCGGCTGGAACAGGCGCTCGACCTCCCGGGCCGCGGCACTGCCGGCATCGCCGGGGCCGAAATCGCCGCGCTCGGCAAGTGCCAGGAAAAGCGCCGCGAGCCCGGAGCCGCGACGGCGGAGATCGTCCGGCAGTTCGAGCAGGTCGAAGAAGCGGGCGTTCCATGCCTGCAGGCGCCGCTCCGCGTCGAAGACGGCGAAGCCCTGGGTCAGGCTGTCGAGGGCGGCCTTCAGAAGGCGACCGTCCGATGTGCCGTTGTCGGCCGGGGATAGGCCCTGGGAAGAAGACATCGAGGCCACTCTACGTCAGGGCATGGGCCGGCGGGAAACCAGGAAGAAGCGCGCACCCAACAGGAGCGAGGCGCAGGAGAGGCCGGCAACGAGCCCCCAGAGAAGCCCGTCGGTGCCCCAGTGCCGGCCGAACGCGAGGTAGTGGGCCAAGGGCACCGTCACCACCCAGAAGCTGACCAGGTGCATCGCCGACGGCCAGTTGACGTCGCCGAAGCCGCGCAGCGCCCCCATCAGCACGCCCTGGATGCCGTCGGGAAGCAGGATGAAGGCGGCGACCACGATCGCCACCGCCGCCGCCGAGACCAATGCCGGGTCGTTGGCGTAGAAGCCCGCGATCTCGCGGTCGAACAGCACGAAGCCGATCCCCATCGCGACCGTGTAGACGACGACCATCCAGGTGCCGAGCCAGCCGGCGGATTCCGCCGCAGCGCGAAGCCGCGCGCCATAGGCCATGCCGACATGGACCGAGGTCGCGGTCGAGAGGCCCATCGCCATCATGAACGCCATCGCCACCAGGTTGAGCGAGATCTGGTAGCTGGCCAGCGCCTGCGCGCCAAGCCACCCGGCGAAGACCGCCATCGCGCCGAAGGCGGAGGATTCGAGGCCCTGCGACACCGCCGACGGCAATCCCAGCTTCAGCAGGTCGACCGAGAGCTGCCGCTTGCGGGCGATCCGGGTGTAGAGGCCGAGCCTGGAGATCTCCGGCGTCGCCAGGATGTATGCCAGCAGCGCCAAGTACATCACCCAGCGCACGATCGAGGTCGCGAGGTTGGCGCCGGCGGCGCCATGCGCCTCGAGCAGCCACCAGTTGAGGCCGAGCTTGAGGACGAGGCCGCCGAGCACGGTCGCCAGCACCACGCGCGGGCGGCTCAGCGCTTCGAGCAGGGTCGAGGCGACAGCGGCGAGCAGCACCGCCGGCATCCCGATCACGAAAGCCTCGACCGCGCGGCCGCCGCCGGCCGATATCTCCGGCGACTGGCCGAGCAGCTTGAGGATGCTCTCGCCCGGAAGCAGCACCCAGGCGACGAAGACGCTGACGATCACCGCCATCACGGACGCGATCTTGAAGACGTGCCCGATCTCCTCGAGCCGGCCCGCACCTCTGGCCTGTGCGATCAGCACGAGGGTTCCGGAGAAGAGACCGTAGCTGACGGTGATCACCGTCACCTGCGGCGGCACGCTGATCGCGAAGTAGGCGAGCTCGTCCGCCGACATGCGCCCCAGCATCAGCGTGTCGATCGTCGCGAACATCAGGATGCCGAGCCGCGTCAGCATGACCGGCACGGCGAGCCGGAAGATGGCGCCGGCACGCGCCCAGGTCGTCTCGGGGATCAGGCTCACAGCGGCTGCTTATAGACGTGCCACAGGAGGTGCGCCACCGCCCCGCGCCAAGGGCGCCAGGCCTCCGCGATCGCCGCCATGCGCTTCGGATCGGGGCGCGACTTCGCGTTCCTGATCCGCTGGTAGGCGATGATCAGCGCCAGGTCGCCGGCCGGGAAGATGTCGGCTCGGCCGAGCGCGAACAGCAGGTAGACCTGCGCCGTCCACGGACCGATGCCCTTCATCGACGTCAGCATCGCCAGCGCCTCGTCGTCGGGGCTTCGGTGCACGTGGTCGAGATCGAGGCGGCCTTGCGTGATCTCGCGCGCCAAGGCGCGGCTGTAGACGATCTTCGATCCGGAGAAGCCGAAGCCGCGCAGTTCCTCGTCGCTCGCCGCGAGCAGCCCGTCGGCGGTGGGCGACAGGCCGAGGCGGTCGGTCGTGCGTTTCCAGATCGCGGCCGCCGCCTGGGTCGAGACCTGCTGGCCGACCAGGATGCGCAGCAGCGCGCCGTAGCCGGGATCGATCCGGCGGATCGGCGGGCGGCCATGCGCCGCGAGCGCGCGCCCGATGTCCGGATCGGCAGCGGCGATGCGCTTCAACCCGGCCATGAACGCGCGATCGCTCTTGGGAGCGATCGGCGGCAGCGTCATGCGGGATCGGCGACCTTGACCAGCGCCTTGCCGAGATTGGCGCCCTTCAGCATCGCGATGAAGGCGTCCGGCGTCTTCTCCAGGCCTTCGGTCACGTGCTCGGAGTACTTGATCTTGCCTTCCTTGATCCAGCCGGCCATGCGGCGGAGCGCTTCCGGATAGCGATCGCGCCAGTCCCAGACCAGGAAGCCTTCCATCCGCGCCCTGTTGACCAGCATGTAGCGGAGATTCCGCGGCCCCAGATCCGGCTTGTCGATGTTGTACTGGCTGATCTGGCCGCAGATCACGATGCGGGCCTTGAAGGCGAGGTTGTTGAACACGGCTTCGGAGACCGCGCCGCCGACATTGTCGAAATAGACGTCGACGCCGTTCGGACACGCGGCCGCGACCGCCTTGGAGAGGTCGTTCGAAGTCTTGTAGTTGATGACCGCATCGAACCCCAGCTCGCGCTGGATGTAGGCCAGCTTGTCGTCGCCGCCGGCGATGCCGACCGCACGGCAGCCGTTGATCTTGGCGATCTGGCCGACGATCTGCCCGACCGCGCCGGCAGCACCCGAGACCAAGACCGTGTCGCCGGCCTTCGGCTGACAGACTTCCAGCGTCGCGAAATAGGCGGTCATGCCCGGCATGCCGAGGATGCCGACCGCGGTCTGGATCGGCGCCAGCCTCGGATCGATCTTCCTGAGCAGAGCGGCATCCGCGACCGCGTAGTCCTGCCAGCCGAGCGAGCCTTCGACGATTTCGCCGGGCGCGAACGCCTTGTGGTTCGACTTGACCACCTGGCCGACCATGCCGCCGGTCATCACCTCGCCGATCTCGACCGGCTTGGCATAGGACTTGGCCGCGCTCATCCGCCCGCGCATGTAGGGATCGACCGAGAGCCAGAGCGCCCGGACCAGCACCTCCTTCGGCCCCGGCTCCGGCACCGCTTCGGTGACGTGCTTGAAATTATCGGTTGTCGGCCAGCCGGTCGGCCGCGAGGCGAGCAGGATCCGGCGGTTCTGGGTCTGGGACTGGTTCATGCGGAGACGCTAGCACAGCTCTCAACCCCCGCCCTATCCGTTGCTTGCTCCCTGCTCCCGCCCGCTCGTAAGCTTCGCCGATCTCCACGCAACGAGGCATCCATGCTGCTGCATCTGTGCACCTGGTCCGAGGTCGAGTCCTACCTGAAGAAGTCGACGGGCATCCTGATCCCGATCGGCTCGACCGAGCAGCACGGCCCCAACGGCCTGATCGGCACCGACGCGATCTGCCCCGAGTTCATCGGCAAGAAGGTCGGCGAGGAGATGGACATCCTGGTCGGCCCCACGATCTCGGTCGGCATGGCGCAGCATCACCTGGCTTTCGCCGGCTCGATCGCGCTCCGCCCCTCGACGCTGATGATGGTGATCCAGGACTATGTCGGCTCGCTCCGCCGCCACGGCTTCGAGCGCTTCTATTTCCTGAACGGCCATGGCGGCAACATCGCCACGACCACCGCCGCCTTCTCCGAGATCTACGCCGAGTCGAGCTACCAGCGGGGATCCAACCAGCCGCCGATCCGCTGCCTGCTCCGCGGCTGGTGGGAGGGCGAGCGCACCAAGAAGCTGGCGAGCGACCTGTTCGGCGACAAGGACGGCAGCCACGCCACCGCCTCCGAGGTCTCGGTCACGCAATACGCGTATCCCGAGTTCATCAAGAAGGCGCAGATGGAGTGGACCGGCAAGGCCAAGCGCGGCTTCTACGACGCCGAGGACTATCGCCGCACCTTCCCCGACGGCCGCATCGGCTCCGACCCGTCGCTGGCGTCGCCCGAGGCCGGCAAGAAGCTGACCGAGGCGTCGGTCGCCGACGTGATCGACGACTACAAGAAATTCATGGCGCAGGAGTGATCCCGCGAGCATGAAAATCGTCGACGAGCTGCTGGCGCTCTATGCCTCGTACGGCGGCGAGCTGTATGCGGGCGAACCGATCACGCAGCTCGCGCACGCGCTGCAGTCGGCGGCGCTCGCCGAGGCCGACGGCGCCGACGAGGCCCTCATCGCCGCCGCCCTTCTGCACGACGTCGGCCACCTGGTCGACAAGCACGCGGCAGGCGCGGCGGCATCCGGCATCGACCGCCAGCACGAGGACATCGGCTCGGGCTATCTCGCGCGCTGGTTCAAACCGGAGGTGATCGAGCCGATCCGCCGCCACGTCGCCGCCAAGCGATGCCTCGTCACCACCGAGCCCGGCTACTTCGCGACGCTGTCGGAAGCCTCGGTGCTCTCGCTCAAGGTACAGGGCGGGCCGTTCACGAATGGCGAGGCGCGGTCGTTCCTGGCCCTTCCCGGTGCCGCCGACGCGCTCCGCCTGCGCAAGTGGGACGACCTCGCCAAGGTGCCGGACCTGAAGACGCCGGACCTCGCCTACTACCGCCGGCACATCGAGGCGGGGCTCAAGCCTTCGTCGTCCTGACCTTCGTGTCCTTGCGCTTCAGCACGCCCGGCTGCAGCTGCGTGCCGAGGCCGGGGCCGGGCAGCGGGTGCATCATGCCATTCTCGATCTTCGGCATCTCGGTGACGATGTCGCGATACCAGCTGTAGTAATAGCTGCGCACGATCTCCTGGATCAGGCCGTTCGGCGCGTTCATCACCACGTGATTGCCGGAGATCAGCGTGATCGGCCCGGTCGCGTCGTGGGGCGCAACCGGCAGATGATGCGTCTCGGCCAACGCCGCCACCTTGCGCGCCTCCGAGATGCCGCCGATCCACGAGGTGTCGAACATCACGATGCCGACCGCGCGGCGCTCGATCACCTCGCGGAAGTCGGCGCGGGTGCCCAGAGTCTCGCTGCCGCAGACCGTGAGCCGGGTCGAATCCGCGTAGTCCTTCAGGACATCGAAGTTGTCCATCTTGACCGGGTCTTCCAGCCAGTAGGGCTCGAACTCCTCGAGCGCATGCGCGATGCGCTTCGCCTGGGTCAGGTTCCAGAGCGAGTGGAAGTCGACCATGATGTCGATCCTGTCGCCGACCTTCTTGCGCGCCTTCCGGAACGGCTCGAGCGCCGTCTTGAGATCGGCGGCCGAGAGATGCAATCCGCCCGAAGCCTCGGCCGCGGCATTGAACGGATAGATCTTCATCGCCCGGATGCCTTCGGCGAGCAGGCTCTCGGCGAGCTCGTCGGCGCGGTTGATGAAGCCGTCGAGGTCCTCGTACGGCCCTTCCGGCTTGCCCGCCGGCAGCAGGCGCCAGTAGCCCTCGCCGGGATCGCCAGGCCGGCGCTTCCATCCCGGGCGATAGGCGTTGCAGGTGTTGTAGACCGCGATCGTGTCGCGCGAGAGGCCGCCCAGCAGCATGTAGATCGGCATGCCGGCCTTCTGGCCGAGGATGTCCCAGAGCGCGATGTCGAGGGCCGCGATCGAGCGGATCTCGGCCGCCGATCCGCGATAGGCGACCAGCGCCATCAGGCTCTTGGTCAGCGTCCTGTGATGCAGGTCGATCCGCGTCGGGTCCTTGCCGACGAGATAGGGCGCGGCGACCTGGTGGATGTACCCGGCGACCGCCTCCGTGTGATAGCTGGTCTCGCCAAGCCCGATCAGCCCCTCGTCGGTATGGACGCGGACCCAGATCAGGTGCGGCCAGGCTTCGACCTGGACCGTATCGACGGCGGTGATGCGCATGTGACTCCCCGGACTTTACGGTTATCTTGCGCGACCCGGCCGCCCGGCCGCCAGGGGAACCATCGGAGTCTGGAATGCGCGGGTCGGTCGTCGTCTCGGCCTTGGTCGCGGTGATCGTCGGGTTCTTCGGCGCGCTCGCCGTGGTCCTCGCGGCCACCCAGGCCGTCGGCGCCACGCCGGAAGAGACCTCTTCCTGGGTCACGGCGCTCTGCCTCACCATGGCGGTCACCACGCCGATCCTGAGCATCCGCCATCGCCTGCCGATCGTGACCGCCTGGTCGACGCCGGGCGCGGCGTTGATCGCCGCTTCCTCCGGCGTCTCGATGTCGGCCGCGGTCGGCGCGTTCCTGCTCGCCAACGCGCTGATGGTGCTTACCGCCCTCTTCCGGCCCTTGAGCGCCTGGATCGAGCGCCTGCCGACCTCGGTCGCGGCCGCGATGCTGGCCGGCGTGCTGATCCGCTTCGTGATTGCCGTCTTCGACAGCGCGCAAGCCGCACCGATGCTGGTGCTGCCGCTGGTCGGCCTCTTCCTGGTGATGCGGCTGGTCAGCCCGTTCGGTGCGGTGCTGATCGTGCTCGCCGTCGGCGTGATCCTCGCCCACGTCCTGGGCCTCAACGGCCCGATGCCGGAGATCACGCTGTCCTCCCTCACCTTCATCGCGCCGACCTTCGACCTGGCGGTGTTGATCGGCCTCGGCGTGCCGCTCTACCTCGTCACCATGGCATCGCAGAACCTTCCCGGCTTCGCGGTGCTCAGGGCCGCCGGCTATCATCAGGTGCCGTCACGCTCGATCATCGCGGTCACCGGCCTCGCCTCGCTCGCGACCGCGCCGTTCGGTGCGCATGCCAGCAACCTCGCCGCCATCAGCGCCTCGATCTGCACCGGACCGGACGCGCATCCGGACAAGGACAAGCGCTGGATGACCGGGCCAATCTACGGCGCTGCCTATCTGGTGCTGGCTGTTTTCGGCGCCTCGCTGGTGAGCCTGTTCTACGCGTTGCCGCAGGCGCTGATCGTCACGATCGCCGGCACCGCGCTGCTGGGTGCCCTGTCGGGCGCGCTGGGATCGGCGATGGCGGACGAGAAGGACCGGATCGCCGCGACGCTGACGCTTGCGGTCACCGCCTCCGGCTTCTCGTTCCTCGGCATCGGCTCGGCGTTCTGGGGCTTGGCCGCGGGCCTGGTGACACTGGGGCTGAGCGCGCTCTGGAAGCGCTAGCGCGCGCGTGCCCTGAGGCTTCTCAGATTGTGCACGTGAACATGCGCGCCGGCGGCAATCGCCTGCGTCGCCTCGCCGATCGGATCGCCGTATTTGAGAACGCGGTCGCCGGGCTTCAGGTCGACCAGCGCGATCTTGTGGCAAAGCGCGATGCTCTCTGCCGCCACGATCTCGTCGCCGCCGACACGCACGCGCTCTCCCTTCGCGACCGCCCGTAGCAGGGTCGCGACATTGTCGTCGGGGCTGAGACGGATCGCGTCCATCACATCGCCTGCCCGTAGCGCGCGACGATCTCGTCGCCCTCGCCCAGGATCTCGCCCCAGGTGGCAGCGCCATCGGCGACCTGCATCATCCGCACCCACAGGCGATCGGCGGCGGACTCCGGCGTCTCCTCGCCGGTGAAGACCTTGTGCGCGTCGAGGTCGAGCTGCTCGCCGACCCTGGCACAGGTCTCGGGGTTGGCGCAGACCTTGATCGTCGGCGCCAGCGCCGAGACGAAGCTGTTGCCGACGCCGGTCGTGAACAGCATCAGCTGCGCGCCGGCGGCGGTGAAGCCGGTCAGCGACTCCGACGCATAGGCCGGCGCGTCCATGACCCAGCAGCCGGGCTTCGGCGCCGCCTCGCCGTACTTGAGCACGCCCTGGATCGGCCGGCTGCCGCTCTTGGCGATGTTGCCCAAAGCCTTCTCCTCGATGCTCGACAATCCGCCGGCGATATTGGCCGGCCCCGGATTGTTGCCGGTGAGATCGAGCCCGTGGCTGATCGCCCATTGCTCGCGGCGAAGCACGGCGTCGCGGATCGCCTTCGCCACCTCGGGCGTCGCCGCGCGCTTTTCCAGGCGATGCTCGGCGCCGAGCCATTCGACGGTCTCGCCGATCATCGCACGCCCGCCGCCATCGACCATGCGGTCGGCCATGCGGCCGAGCAGGGGATTGGAGACGAGGCCCGAGCTCGGATCCGAGCGCCCGCATTCGAGGCCTAATGTCAGCGCCGACAACGGCGCCGGTGCGCGCCGGTCGACCGAGATCGCCATCGCCATCCTGGCGCCGGCACGGATGCCGCGCTCGGTCAGCGTGACCGCGTCGTGGTTGCAGTCGTCAAGCGTCATCACCGCATGGGGCCGGCCGGCCTTCCGCGCATGCTCGGCGACCTCGGCCGCGACCGGCGGGTTGTCGCCGACCAGCAGCACCGCGCCGACATTCGGATGCACGGCCATCGCAAGCATCGCGCGCTTCCAGGTGGCGCGATCCTCGCCGAGAAGACTGCCGGCGTTGTAGGGGAACCCGACGATCACCGCGCCCTTGATCGAGGCGGCGATGCGGCGCGCGGTCGGGATCGTGAGGCCGCCGACCGAGAGCACCAGCATGTGGTTACGCACGCCGACGCTGCCGTCCGCACGGTGATAGCCGAGGAACGTCGGCTGGTTGGTCATGCGCGGAGCTCGCGCGCGAGTTCCGCATCGAGCGCGAAGCCGAGGCCGGGGGCCGACGGCAGGTCGCTGGCGTCGCCGGCGTGTTCGGGCAGCCTGCCCGAGACCAGCCGGTCGAACAGCGAGGATTCGTCGTACTGATGCTCCAGCAGGTCGAAGCCGTCGAGCGCCGCCGCCGCATGCAGGCTGGCACCGTGGCAGAACGGTCCGGTCGGGTTGTGCGGCGCGCAGGCGGCGCCATAGCGCCTGCAGAGCGAACCCGCCTGCAGCATGCCGGCGAAGCCGCCGATGTACTTGATGTCCGGCATCACGACGTCGTAGCAGCCGCTCTTGAGGAACGGCAGCAATGCCGACGGTGCCGTCGCCATCTCGAGGCCGGCGAGCTCCATGCCGGCATCGTTCGCGCGCTTCCTTAAGCGCACGAGCTCCGCCACCGTGGTGGCGTTCTCCGGGACCGGGCATTCGAACCAGTCGACATCGAGCTCGGCAAGGCGGTCGATCGCGCGCTCGGCGGAGGTTTCGGTGAAGCGCCAGTGGCAATCGACCATGACGCGGGCCTCGGGTCCCGCCGCCTCGCGGACCGCCGCGACACGCGCAATGCCGGCGTCGATCAGCGGCCGTCCAGCCTCGCCATCGGCGATCGCCGGCGTCAGGTCGTCGAAGGGTGCGACCTTGAAGCGTGTGAAGCCGACGGCGGCGGCGTGGCGCGCGCTCGCAGCGAAGCCTTCCGGCCGCCGATCGACCGTTCGCCGGTTGATGTTGGCGTAGAGCGGGACGCGCCTGCGTTGCACCGGGCCGAGAAGCTGCCAGACCGGCTTGCCTTCGCGCTGGCCCTTCAGGTCCCAGAGCGCCTGGTCGAGCGCGCTGGAGACCGAGGCCTCGACCACGCCGCCGTCCGGCACCGGCACGTCGAGCGGCGCGGGCTCCGCCGGCCGGTTGACGAGGTAAGGCTTGAGGCGCGCAACCTCGGCGACGAGATCGGCCTCGCGCGCGTTCAGCGTCGCCTCGCCGGTGCCCGTCCGGCCGTCGGCATCGGTGACCTGGACGAAGGTCCAGATCGTCTTCGGGCTGATGCGAAGCGGCAGGGCCTCGATGCTGGCGATCCGGCTCATCCTTCGGCTTCCGTGCGTCGAGTTTAGTGTGTGATAATCAACGCCCGCGCCAGCGGAGCGCGGACGCAGATACGATACAACGGCGTCAAGCCGCCTCGGGGGAAATCGCATATGGCCGGAACCGGCTTCACCGTCACCGAACGCCTCCCCTATGCCGGCGGCGAGGTCCTGGGCGACTGCGGCGCCTACGAGCGGATCGTCGGCCGGGCCCACTACGCGGTCGACCCGAAGCACCCGGGCAACCGCGACATCACCGACATCCGGTACGCGCCGACGGACAAGGACGGGCTGATCCGCTTTTCCGGCGACGTCATGATCATCAAGCCCGTCGACATGGAGCGCGGCAACAGGCGACTGGTCTACGAGTACGTCAACCGCGGCAACACCCGCCTCTTCCGCTACAACGACGCGCCGGCGACCAACGACCCGATCACGCTCGCCGATTCCGGCAACCTGTTCCTGATGCGACGCGGCTATGTCGCGATGTGGTCGGGCTGGCAGGGCGACCTCTATCCCGGCAACGGCCGCATGCTGCTGGACGTCCCCGTGGCTCGCGACGGCGACAAGAAGCTGACCCAGCGGATCGCGACCGAGTTCGTCTGCGATGCGCCCGGCGTCTACTCGCTGCCGCTCTCGGGGTATATCTCTACGCGCTCGAATCCCTCGATCTCGACCGACACCAAGGACGCGGTGCTGACGCGGCGGCGCTATCCCGACTCGCCGCGCGAGGTCATCCCTTCGAACAAGTGGCGCTTCGCCCGCTTCGCCGGCATCGGCACGCCGAGTGCGCGCATCGTCGACGAGTTCCGCGGCAACGAGCAGATCGTGATGCCGTCGGCGACCGACATCTTCATCGAGGAAGGCTTCAAGGTCGGCTGGATCTACGAGCTCGAATACACCGCCTGCGATCCCCTGGTGCTGGGCCTCGGCCATGCGGCCGTGCGCGACCTGATCTCGTTCCTCCGGAACGACACGAGCGTTGCCAACCCGCTCAGCTGGAACGGCCGTACGGTCGAGAAGACCTATGCCTTCGGCCGCTCGCAGACCGGCCGGTCGATCCGCGATTTCCTCTATCGCGGCTTCAACGCCGACACCGAAGGCAAGCGCGTGTTCGACGCGATGCACAGCCACGTCGCCGGCGCCGGCCTCTTCGACTACAACCGCTTCGGCAACCTCGTGGTCTCCTCCTCGCGCCAGTTCGAGGACCACTACAACCCATCCGACCGCTTCCCCTTCTCCTACGCGAAGACCACCGACCATTTCAGCGGCAGGACCGACGCGATCCTGAAGCGGCCGGAAACCGACCCGCTGGTGATCCACACCCAGAGCGCCAGCGAGTATTGGGTGCGGCGCGGATCCCTCGTGCACACCACGACCAAGGGCGAGGACCTGGAGCAGCCGGAGAACGTCCGCATCTATGCCTGGCTCTCGACCCAGCACTGGAGCGACCCGATCATCAAGGAGCCGAAGAAGGGCATCCGGGCGAGCTACTTCAACATCGTCCGCACCTCGATGTTCTTCCGTGGGATCCTCGACATCATCGACCGCTGGGCGACGTCCGGCACCAAGCCGCCGCCGAGCCGGATCCCGCGCCGGTCGGACGGCACGCTGGTCTCCTTCGAGGAGTGGAAGAAGAGCTTCCCGAAGATCCCGGGCCTGGCCTTGCCGCAGGAGCCGAACCGGCTCGAATACATGGACTACGGACCCGATTCGGACAAAGGCATCGTCAGCCGCCCGCCGAAGGTGATCGACCGCGAGGGATACACGATCGGTGTGCCGGCGGTGGACGCCGACGGCAACGACCGCGCCGGCGTGCTGGCGCCGATGGTGCGGGCGCCTTTGGGCACCTATACCGGCTGGAGCCTCAGGGTTCGGCCGAATTCCGCCGGCGTCATGCACCAGATGTACGGGAGCTACATTCCGCTCCCCGAGACCAGGGAAGAGCGCGAGGCGACCGGCGATCCGCGCCGGTCGATTCTCGAACGCTACGGCTCCAAGGAAGGCTATATGAAGGCCATCGAGGCGGCGGCAAGGGCGCTGGTCGCCGAGGGCTTCATGCTGGAGGAGGACGTCGAGCGTGCGGTCGCCGAATCCCGTGACTGGAGCCGCCCGCTCCACGATGTCGGTCTAGAATGAGCCGATGAGCGAGCTCGTCGCCGCGCAAGCGGCGTTGAAGTCCGTCTTCGGCTTCGACGCGTTCCGGCCCGGCCAATCCGAGATCATCGGCGCGTTGCTCGATGGCGAAAACGTGCTGGCGGTGATGCCGACCGGCTCCGGCAAGTCGCTCTGCTACCAGCTTCCGGCTCTGCTGCGCCCCGGCCTCACCGTCGTCGTCTCGCCGCTGATCGCGCTCATGCGCGACCAGGTCCGCCAGCTCCAGCAGCTCGGCGTCGAGGCCGCCGCTCTCAACTCCTCGATCGAGTACGACGAGGCGAAGCGCATCCGCCAGTCGATGCGCGACGGCAAGCTGAAGCTCCTCTATGTGGCCCCCGAGCGGCTGGTGCGCCCCGACACCGCCGAGATGCTGACCAATGCCGGCGTCGGCCTGCTGGCGATCGACGAGGCGCACTGCGTTTCGCAATGGGGCCACGACTTCCGCCCCGAATACCTCCGCCTCGGCGAGATCCGCGAGCAGATCCGGGCCTCCCAGACGATCGCGCTGACCGCGACCGCCGACGGCCCGACCCGCGCCGACATCGTCGACAAGCTGTTCCGGCTCGCACCCCGCACCTTCGTCCGCTCCTTCGACCGGCCGAACCTGCATCTGGCGATGCAGCCCAAGGACAATGCACGCAAGCAGATCGCCGCCTTCCTCGAATCCCATCGCGGCCAGAGCGGCATCGTCTACTGCGCGTCGCGCAAGAAGACCGAGGAACTGGCGACCCATCTCGGCCTCGCCGGCTACAGGACGCTGCCCTATCACGCCGGCATGGCGCAGCAGGACCGCGACGCCAACCAGGACACCTTCATGCAGGAGGACGGCATCGTCATCGTCGCAACCGTCGCCTTCGGCATGGGCATCGACAAGCCGGACGTGCGTTTCGTCGCCCATGCCGACCTGCCGGCGAACGTCGAGGCCTACTACCAGGAGATCGGCCGCGCCGGCCGCGACGGGCTGCCGGCCGACACGATGACGCTCTACGGCCTCGACGACATGCGGCTCCGCCGGCTGCAGATCGAGGAGGGCGAGGCGAGCGAGGCACGCAAACGCATCGAGCGCCAGAGATTCAACGCGCTGGTAGCGCTCTGCGAGTCGCCGCGCTGCCGCCGCCAGACCCTGCTTGCCTATTTCGGTGAGTCCTCCGAGAGCTGCGGGCGCTGCGATCTCTGCCAGAGCGACTTCGAGGTCTTCGACGGCACGGTCGAGGCGCAGAAGGCGATGTCGGCGATCCTGCGTACCGGCGAGCGGTTCGGCACCGAGCATCTGGTCAACGTGCTGACCGGCAGCGCGACCGAAGCGATCAGGCGCTACGGCCACGACACCTTGAAGACTTTCGGCGTGGGCAAGGACCGCGACGCCAATTCCTGGCGCTCGATCCTGAGGCAGATCTATGCCGCCGGCCTGATCTCCCTCGACATCGTCGAGCATGGCCGCTGGACGCTCACCGAGCATGGCCGGCGCGTGCTGAGAGGCGAAGAGAAGATCGAGCTCCGCACCGATGTCGCCAACCGCGCCGTCGGCAAGAAAGCCAAGCGTCGCGCCGTGGAGTCGGCCGCGGTCCAGTCCGGCGGTGCCGACGGTTCGCTGCTGACGGCGCTCAAGGCCCTGCGCACGACGCTGGCCAAAGCCCAGCGCCAGCCGGCCTATGTGATCTTCCCGGACCGAACGCTGATCGAACTGGCGTCGCTCAAGCCGACCACCAAGGACCAGCTGGTCGGCATCCATGGCATCGGCGAGGCCAAGCTGAAGCGCTACGGCACCGCCTTCCTCGACGTGATCCTACGCCATCGGCTGGCGAATGGGGTTGACGGAGGCGCCGGCTCGGGCTCCGCTTCCGGCGGGACAGGAGACTGACATGCGGAACGATGCGGAACTCTGGCAGGCGCGCGTGGATCTGGCTACGATCTGCCGCTGGGCCTATCGCAAAGGCTTCCAGAGCGGCGTCGGCAATCACTTCAGCCTGATGGTGCCGGGCACCGACGACGAGTTCCTGGTGACGCCGGAAGGCCTCTACTGGTCGGAGGTCACCGCCTCGAACCTCGTCCACTGCACTTTCGACCGGAAGATCGTCGAGGGCGAGCACGGGGTCGACGACACCGCCTACTTCCTGCACGCACCGGTGCACAAGGCGATCCCCGCGGCCAAGTGCGTGCTCCACACCCATATGCCGAAGACGACTGCGCTCTGCATGATCAAGGGTGCCAAGCTCGCGCTCTCGCACCAGAGCGCGCTCGGCTATGTCGGCCGCACCGCCTATGACGAGAACTACGGCGGCCTGGCGCTCTCGTGGGAGGAAGGCACCCGCGTCGCCAGCCTGATGGGGCCACAGGACCACACGATCCTGCTCCGCAACCACGGGCCGCTGGTCGTCGGCGACACCGCGGCGGAGGCGTGGGTCAGGCTCGAGTTCCTGGAAGAGCTGTGCGGCTGGCAGCTGGATGCGATGAAGACCGGCTGGGAGCTGCAGGAGGTGCGGCCCGAGGTTCACGCCGACGTGCTCGCGCGCGTCGACAAGGGCAATGCCGCATACGCCAGGCTGCAGCTCGCGGCGATGAAGCGCGTCCTCGACCGGGAAGAGCCCGACTACAAGAACTAGGCGGGCCGTCCCCAGGCGGCGGCGCGGACCGCGAGCGCGGTCGCGACGCCGTAGATCACCATGGCGATGGCGACGAGGGCGAACATCGTCCAAGGCTCGGCGTCGATGCTCGCGAGATACCCGCCGCCCGCTGCGACCACCGCGAGACGAAGCGTGCCGGCGAGCACCGGCCCCAGCACCTTGCCCGCACCCTGCGAACAGAAATAAAGGCAGAGGCCGAGCCCGAAGAAGGCATAGGCCGGGCCGCACCAGCGTAGATAGGTGGCGGCCGAGTGGAGGACCGCCGGGTCGCTGGTGAACAGCGACGCCCAGACGCCGGGCGCCAGCGCGCCGGCGAGCCCGATCGTCCCCATGATCCCGGCCGCCATCGTGCCGGCGGTCCAGGCGATGCGACGCGCCCGTGCGAGGTTCCCCGCGCCGACGGCCATGCCGACCATCGGCACGCAGGCGACGCCGATCGCGAAGGTGATCGGGATCAGCAGGAACTCGAGCCTGGTGCCGATGCCGTATCCCGCCAGCGCCTCGGTGCCGAACTCGGCGACCAGCCGCGTCAGGATCAGGATGGTGAGCACGGTCTGGAACGACGACAGGCAGGCGAGCGCGCCGACCTTGAGGATGTCGCTGAACAGGCTCCAGCGGAACGTGACGCCGCGGAAGGACAGCGGCACCCGCGCGCGGCCGGATGTCAGGAACCAGAGAAGGAACAGCGTCGCCCCGACGAAGGAGGCAAGCTGGCCGAGCGCGATCCCGGTCATGCCGAGGCGCGGCAGCGAGAAGAGCCCGAGACCGAGGCCGCCGCCGAGCACGACCTGTGCGGCCGATCCCACGAGCAACGTCACCGAGGGCAGCCGCATGTTGCCGCCGGCGCGGATGACCGAGGCGAAGGTGTTGGTGAACCAGATCGCGAGCGCGCCGGAGAAGACGACGTTGGAATAGGCCAGCGCCTCGGCGAGCGCCTCGCCGCGGCCGCCGAGGGCGCGATAGATCGCCGGCCCGAGCAGCAGATAGAGCGCGGTGAATCCGAGGCCCGCGACGAGCCCGATCACCGCCGCGTGCGCGGCGAGCGCGCGGGCGCGGGCTTCGTCGCCGCTTCCGAGCGCGCGGCTGATGGCCGACGAGATGCCGCCGCCGATGGCGCCGGCCGACATCATCTGCTGCAGCATGACCATCGGGAACACCATGGCCATGCCGGCGAGCGAAGCGGTGCCGAGGAATCCCACATAGATGGTCTCGGCGATCGCGACCGAGGCGCCGGCGACCATCGCCACCATGTTGGGCAGGCTGAGCCGCGTGAGCGTCGGCAGGATCGGGCTGGTGAGCAGCGGGTTGGACGCGGCTCGCGGCGCGACGCCTTTCTCCTGCATATGCAGGTATCTGGGCTCGCTCGCCGTCATGCGGACAGCTTCGCCAGGGCCCGGTCCAGCGTCGCGTGAAGCGCCGCCGTGTCGGCATCGCCGAGCGCCGCCTCGACCTCGCGCTGGGCCTTCGACCAGCCGGGCTTGGCGTCCTTGAGCGCGGCGCGGCCGTCGGCGGTGAGATGCAGCCGGCGCGCGCGCCTGTCGTTGGGATCGGCGGCGAGCGCCACGAGCCCGCGGCGCTGCAAAGGCCGGAGATTGCGCGTCACCGTGGTCGGATCCATGACCAGCTTCCCGGCGAGATCGCCGATGCCGATGCCGTCGAAGGTGTTGATGTAGGCGAGCAACCCGAACTGGGTGATCGTCAGGTCGTAGCGCTCGAGGTGCCGGTCGAAGATCTGCGAAACCAGCCGCGCCGCCTTCCGCACGCGGGACGCCGTGCAGAAGGACAGGCCGGAGCCGGAGGGGACCGCAGTGTCGGGCATTCCGGCAAATATAGATGCATATGCAGCTATAGGCAAGGAGGTCAGCGCCGTCCGTACAGCAGGGTCAGGTTGATCCGGCGGTTGGCATAGCCCGACCTGAAGCGGAGCGGCTGGGTGGCGTGGACCAGCGACGAGTCGAACACCACCGCCCGGTTCTGCCGATAGGGCACCTGCACCGCCGTGGCGCCGACCTCGCGCACATGGCGAAGCAGCCCCTGGGGGTCGGCGTTGTAGGCGGCGAAGTCCCAGTCGGCCGGCACCGGCCTGTCATAGACGGTCATGCCGCCCATCGTCGGGTCGGCGCAGGCCTCGTCCGGCGTGATCCAGAAGTTGACGTTGACCTTGGCGGCATCCGCATGCGCGTCGATGCCCTGGAGCTGATGGTCGTACTTGAAGGCCCAGAGCTTGATCAGCGGCAGTTCGCCGATTACCGCCGGCAACGCCTTGCGCATCTCCTCCGCGACCTGGAACAGCAGCGGACACGCGAGCCCGTCCATCGCATCGGCACCGATGTATCCCCGGGCGCCGCGGGCATGGTCGGTGTCGAACCAGATCGTCGAGTCGAGGCAGAAGCGCCGGAGCGCCGCCAGCGCCTCCGCGGTCAGCAGCCCGTCGACCACCGCGATCCGCTCGCGGCCGTAGCGCTCCGCCGCCGCCGTGCGATCCCAGCCCTCGGCCAGCGCCCGTTTCACCCGCCGGCCCGGATCGAGATGGATGACTCGGTTGTAGGCGGGTGCCAGCCGGCGCTGCTGCAGCGGCGTCAGCTCGACGACGCGGTTGCCAGGGGCGCTCCGCGCGACCTCGGCCAAAGCCTCGTCGAAAGCCGCTTCGAGTGCCGTCGCGTCCGGGGGCAGCAGGCCAGTCTCGGCGAGATATCGGAGCTGATCGCGGTCGTGCCGGAGCTTGAGCGCGCTCGTCCGGGTCGCGGGCTCGCCCGATGGCGTGCCGTCCGGCTTCGGCCACCAGCGCGAGCCGCGGCGATCGGCGAGCACGCTCAAGGTGGCCGCATAGGAGCCTTCGTAGTCGCGAAGCGCCATCAGCGCCGCGGCGCGTCCCTGGCGGGCGACGACATGGCGGGGGTCGACCGCCAGCACGCGGTCGAAGTCGCGAAGCGCCAGGTCGGCGCGGTCGCGCATCGTGTGCTCGAGCCCGGCTACGACGAGAGCGCTGGTGCTCATGCTTTGACCTCCCCCGCGAGGATCATGCGGCGGAGAATCGAGCCTTACAAGAACGGCTCAGGAAACGACGGGAACGATCAGGTCGGGCGCGTCGGTGATGATGCAGTCGACGCCCCAGCCAAGGAGTCGCTTCGCCGCGGCGGGATCGTTGACCGTCCAGGTGACGCACGCATAGCCCGCCTTGTGGATCTCCTGGACCCACTCGGCCGTGAGCTCCGACCACTTGGGATGGATCGCCTTGCAGCCGAGGCGCTGCGCGGTCTCGCGCCAGTCGACCTCGCGCGTCTCCAGCAGCAGGCCGCGCGGAAGCTCCGGCGCCGCCTTCTTCGCGGCCTCGAGCGAGGCGCGCTGGAAAGACGAGATGATCGGCGGCGGAAGAGTGCCTGGCCAGACCTCGCGGATCACCTCGATCGAGGCCTCGGCGGTGTCGCGTTCGCGGCCGGGACAGGGCTTGATCTCGACGTTGACGCCGAGGCCCTCGGCGGCGATCGCCTTCAGCGCGTCGGCGAGCGTCGGCACCTTCTCGCCGGCGAATTCGGGTGCGAACCACTTGCCGGCATCGAGCCAGCCGATCTCTTTCAACGTCACGCTCTCGACCCGCCCGGCACCGTCGGTGGTGCGCTCCAGCGTCTGGTCGTGGATCACGACGGGTACGCCGTCGCGGGTCAGCTTGGCGTCGAGCTCGACCCAGCCGGCGCCGAGCCGCTTCGCCGCACGGAAGCTGACGATCGTGTTCTCGGGCGCACGCAGCTTGGCGCCGCGGTGTCCCGCGACGCGCGTGAGGCCCAAAGGAAGAGAAACGCCCGCGTCCTTCATCCGCGGATGATCCCGGAATGAAGGACGCAGGGCATCGTCGTTACTGACCGGCGGCCGTGTCGGCCTCGGCCTTCTTCGAGAGGTCGGCGCCGGTAGCCTGGTCGACCGATTTCATCGAGAGCTTCACCTTGCCGCGGTCGTCGATGCCGAGGCACTTCACCTTCACGGTGTCGCCGACATTGACCACGTCCGTCGTCTTGCCGACGCGGTGCGGGGCGAGCTCCGAGATGTGGACCAGGCCGTCGCGGGCGCCGAGGAAGTTGACGAAGGCACCGAAGTCGACGGTCTTGACCACCTTGCCGGTGTAGATCTCGCCGATCTCGGGCTCGGCGACGATGTTCTTGATCCAGTCGAGGGCCGCCTTGCCGGCAGCCGCGTCGACGGCGGCGACCTTGACGGTGCCGTCGTCCTCGATGTCGATCTTCGCACCGGTGACCTCGGTGATCTCGCGGATGACCTTGCCGCCGGGTCCGATGATCTCGCGGATCTTGTCCTTCGGCACCGTGATCGTGGTGATCCGGGGCGCGTTGTT